>CAZMKA010000040.1:6631-23359 GCA_964566605.1 uncultured Saprospiraceae bacterium
CTACAAAGACCACATTCTACCCTTACGAGTATAATGATAAATTAATTAATTTTTTCCAGGACCCACACATCGATAAATTTTACTTTTCAAAAGATACGTTGATTATCAACTCTTCTTACGACGGTTTAATAAAAATTGATAGTAAAGGGAATAGCTATAAATTAACAACCAAAAAGAAAGCAAATAAAGAGACTATTGTATTACAAGATTATCAAAATGATATAATAGTAAATTCTAGGGATTACCGTCTATTACCTAGTGTATCTTTATATTTAACAGATTTAGATACTTTAATCAAATGTGAAGAGAAAGTAATTCAAAGAAGATATGTACGAGCAGAAAAGATAAACAGCGACATATCGGTTTACGCCATTTTTAATGAGATTTTTATAAAAAAAGGAAAGAAAATTTTAAAGCCATTAAAAGGAATGGTTACAGAGATTACAAAGATAAAGAACGGCTTTGCACTTTGCTTCATACAAAACACAGGTGTTAAAATTTATAGAAATGAGAATTTCGATAATCCTCTTGTTCTTATTGATCAAGTTTCTGCCACAGGATTAATAGAGGATAGAAAACAAGGCTATTGGATTACTACTTTAAATAAAGGTATTTTTTACATTAAAAACACAGGTGTAAAGTTTGCCCATCAAGGATCGATTGAAAAGCAATACAACAACATTGAAAATTACAATGACAAAATCTTTGCCTGTTCGAATAATGGAGAAATTCACCAATTAGATAAATTGAACTTAAATACTGTATATAAGCAAAATTTTGCAGAGTTTAATTTCTTTGATGTTGATACTATAAAAAATAACCTGTGGTTTTCTTACATAGGAAAAGTAAAAAACTTAAATAGTACAATTTCATTCACTGGCACAGGTGGTCGAAAGTGTTTTCATTTTGAGGAAAAAGGGTTTTGGAATCTAAATCGAAAGGGCCGTGCATATTTCTCCAATTACAAAACAGGTTTAAAAACAGGCTATTTTGACCCTTTGGATTCTGTTAATCTAAATAACCCAAACGACTTGTTAGTATTTGATAGTATTATGTATGTTGGCGCATTGGATGGTTTATACTATAAAAAACTAGGAATTTTTGAATCATATAAAAATATAGAAAAATTAAACAACGTTAGAATAGAACGAATAATTCTTGGAACAAACAATGAGTTAATTCTTGGAACAAAAAATAAAGGAATAGCCATATTAAATTCATTTGATTCTATAGATTATATTCGTCAAAAAGATGGTTTAATTTCCGATGATATTGAAAACTTATATTTGGATAGTGATGGTGCTTTATGGGTTTCTAGTTTAGCAGGAATAAGTAAGATTGTTAATTTCAATTCGGATGAGTCTGTAATTTATAACTTGACAATTAGTCATGGCCTATCTTGTCCTGATGTCTATGATATTGCAGAACTTGAAGGAAAAATGTATGCAGCTACGGGTAACGGAATCTTAAAAATTGAAAAGGAATTACAAAGAAGCAGTATCATTTCTAAGCCAATAATTGATGAAATAAAAGTCAACAATATTACAAGAGACTTTACACAGAATTTTAAATTATCCTACGATGAAAATTTAATTCGAATCGACTACACTACTTTGAATTATAGACACTCAGATAAAATGATACATCGCTATAGGATAAATGATGAAGAATGGAATTTGACTAACGAGAATTATTTACTCCTTCCTAATTTAAGTCCAGCGAATTATAAATTGGAAATTCAATCTCAAAATGAGGATAACATATGGAGTGAGTCGAGTAAACTTTCATTTACAATAAAGAAACCTTGGTGGAGAACATATCTTTTCTTATCACTACTCATTTTGGGCATAGCTTTAATAGTTTTTTCAATTGTCAGGACAAGATTAAAATCTAGTGAAGAAAAAAATAAGCTACTTCAAGAGATCAATCAATTAGAAAAGTCTGCCTTAAGTGCACAGATGAGTCCTCACTTTATTTTTAACTGTTTGAATTCTATTCAAAAATACATCATGTATAAAGATAAAAGAGAAGCTATGGAATATCTAGCTACTTTTTCAGGTCTTATAAGAATGTACTTAAAAGCATCAGCCAATGATCACATTTCACTAGCTGAAGAAATTAAAATGCTAACTCATTACTTGGAATTAGAAAAATTAAGATTCAATTCGTCCTTCAATTTTGAAATAAAGACACCACCGAATTCCAACTTTTCTTCAATAAAGATACCTACCATGTTAATTCAGCCTTTTGTTGAGAATGCAGTTCTACATGGAATGAAAGACAAAGTAGATAACAATGGTTCCATACTTGTAGATATTAAAAGAGAAATCAATTTCCTTCACGTATTGATAGAGGACAATGGGCAAGGAATAGAGCATACGAAAACCGAAAAGAATCATGATTCTATGGGTATGAGCATTACTCAAAAGAGACTTGCTCTTATACAAGACAAGTCTTTGGTAAAAGATGCGTTTGAAATTATATCAACAGAAGAAGGGACATCAATCAAGATAAAGATTCCATTTGTGGAGGAGTAGGAGGATGATAAAATATAAAATTCCCTATATAATTTTTTCCCCACATCTCCTTACCTTTACCCTATGAAAACAATCCTCGAAACACCGCGCTTTATCCTTCGTGAAATCACCATGGATGATATAGATGGTTTATTTTTACTAGAAAGCAATCCAGCTGTCTATAAATATCTATCCATATTCGATCCTGTAACAGGAGAAAATCTATACCCACCAGTTTCCGATAAAAGTCAGATAATCCCTTTGGTTGAAAAACTACAAAAACAATATCGTGAAACAGGAATGGGCCGTTGGGCAATTATTTCAAAAGAGACTAATGACTTTGTAGGTTGGTGCGGATTAAAAATCGAAACCGAAATCCGCAAACCTCAAATTTACAATGACATAGGTTATCGATTACGGGAAGAATATTGGGGTCAAGGAATAGCCACAGAAACAGCAAAAGCCTGTCTGGATTATGGATATAATACTCTTAAACTTGATTCTATTGCTGCTTGTGCTGTAAAAACTAATCTAGCGTCGGATCGTGTTCTACATAAGATAGGTCTCAAACGAATTGAGGATTTTGTATTTGAAGGAGTGGATTGTTGGTATTATAGTATATAATTAATTATACTAGTATTGGTTGGATTAATTATTTGGGCTTAAGCCCAAAATTTCAAGCTAATTAATCCCTACAATTATCAAAAGTTATTTAATAAAGGATATAATGGTTTAATGTATTAGCTAATAATTTAGTATTGCCACTTACATATTCAGTTGTCTCATTTGGTTCTTTTTTCAGTTTGAGTTTTAATGTCGGTTTTTTAAAATTTCTACCATATTAAAAAATTGCTGCGTGTCCAAAAGGATTTGAGTAGCTTTCATTGAAATCAAGTCCAGAAGTCATCCGTAATAGGTTTTCTATCGTTACATTCTCAAATCTGAAATGTAGTTTATTACAGAGTCATTGACTGAGCTAATTAATTTATCTTTAATAGCACAGCCAATTAGAAAAGAGGTAAATGATTTTGCCATTGAAAATGAAGCAACTATCGACTCTTTATTATACTTATTAACATAATTCTCATATTTTATAGTATCGTTGTGTATTACTAAAAAGGCTACAGTTTTATTTTTCGATAGATAATCTTCAAAACTGCTACCATCTTTCATCTCAATTATTAACTTTTTATCTACTCAATCATTAAAATGAAAAATGTTAGTTGAATCTTTTGTTATTTCCCGATTAAATAAACTCTTTAATCTGAAATTTCTGCAAAATTGTAATACAAAAATCTTCCAACTTTACATGATAATAATGTAATTGTCAATAGTAAAATGGCTATTATTCTTTTCATTTTGCTAATTGGCTGTGACAGCTGAATTACCAGTAGAAATAGATTATTGATTTATTATGGCCTATATCTTTATAAAAGAGCTTCGATATAATTCATTTTGGTAATTAATAATCACTCTATAATTTCCTATTGGAAGATTTTCTACAGTAATTCTATTATCTAGCATTCCTTTCATCACTGTTGAACCATCCGCTGAAATAATAGAAAAAATACTGTTTTCAAGATCTTTAGTTATGTTTTCAGAAACTTCAATGTAAGTACTTGCTGGATTAGGAAAAACATTGAATTCATTGATAACATGCTCCTCGATATTCACTAATTTTTCATCCAAGATGTCTATTCGAGACACGTAATTTTTTTTATTTATTTCCGCCCCTCCATAAAAATATGCCTTATCTTGAAACCCAAAGATGCCTATTTGTATTCTTCCTTCAGGTAAAGTGATGGTTTGAAAATCCGTAGGACTAGAATAAATAAATGATTCATTTGGATAGACAGGATCTAAGTTAAAATTATATCCACCTGAAATATACACTCCTTTATCAGTGGATTGAATAGTGAGTTCATCTCTCCCTGATGGCAACTCGTCTAAAACCCATATATCCTGGACAACATCATATATTTCTACTTTATTAGTGTACTCTCCAGTTTCAGTTTCTCCTCCAGCAAAGTAAGCTAAATCGTTGTAACATGTTCCTTGTAGATTGGCTTTTGATTCAGACAAAGCTGAAGTAGTCCAAGAATCTGTAAAAGGGTCATAAATTTGAACAAGATCTGTATTGTCAAATGGTAGCCCACCACCTGCAAGTATAAACTTACCTGCACAGGAAGTCATTGCCACCAGAAAAGTTTTTTCAGGCATATCAATTGCGATTAATTCTTCAGTATCCAAATTTAAAAGGTTCAATGAACCGAATTGATTCGACATTAAAAGCCAGTTGTCAAGTCTTGCCATTCTATAAACATCTCCTAAACCAATCAAATTAGTACTGCTCCAAGATTCATCTAAAAAGTCATAAACACTGAGCTCATTGTTAGGTCCTGTTATATACAATTTATCATTATACGATTCAGCTATACTAAATTCTCTTTGGACAGGAATAAACAAAGAATCAAAAATACCAGTCGCAGGGTCAAAAATATCAATTCTATTATTGGCCAATGTCCAGTCAGCAAAATCTAAATCAAAATTTCTACCTCCTATAAAGTATATTTTATTCTCATACTCAATAGCCCCTGCTCCACTTCTAGCAATGGGTAAATTTTCAAGACTCCATTGTGCAGATCCTATAAATGAAAAGAAAATGAAAAACGGAAGGAATGTAAATTTTATTTTCATCGTATTTTTTTTTGTTCAACACTAAAATATATTATTTCAATTAATGTTGAGTTAAAAGATGTAAAATACTATTTTTTATATCTTGAAACATACATTTTAAGTAAGAGCACCTGTGTAAGGAGTTTAAACCATGGTGCTCAAATTGGATACGATTTCACTTATGATTAAGACACTAACATACCCAGAATATATCTCAAGTTCAGTTATTCATTACTATTTAAACACCCCCCTCTCATGACCATACCACAACACTCCATCCTTATCTTTCATAATCCCAAAAATCTGTCCTTGTTGCTCTCGCAACTCCTTTTTTGTGATTTCTTGAATAGAAGATCCTTTTGATTCAAAAGTATTCAAGGTCCAATTACCGCCCGCTCCATTCGCCACTCCCGCATAAACTTTCCCTTCTTTATCTTCATATATATATCCCACGAAATCTTTCATCACTTGATACTTCTCTTCTCCATCAATCACCCATAATCCACTGTTCCCGCCAAACCACATCCTGTCTTTCTTATCTCGTATAATCGTCCGAACATTATACAATGACTCCCCTTTTACCCCATTATATTCCGTAATCTTCCGTTCTTCCAATGTATACAATTTATCTCGTGTCCCTATCCATATCACGCCATCCTTATCCTCTACAACATCGTTCACGTCTCCTTCAAACAATCCCTCTCCATACTTCATTTTCTCGTAATTCTCCCAGTCGTATCGAACCAATCCTTTGGAAGTACCTATACACAAATTCCCCTTGGAATCCTCAATAAAACATGACACAATATCATCCGTCAACACATCTTTACTCGTTAGGTTTTCCCATGTTTCTCCGTCATATCTGTACAAGCCAGCACGTACGGAACCAAACCAATATCCTCCTTTACTATCCTGATAAACGGAAAACATATGGAATCTTCGTAAGCTATCTCTATTCGTGTAATTTGTATATTCCTTTCCATCAAATGACATGATACCTTCCCAACTTGCAAACCACATTACTCCTTTATCATCTTGTATAATATTTCTTGTTATGCTCAAAGGTCCTGTAGTCCCTTTGATCGTATTCGTTTCATGGAAATATGGATCATAATCCTCTGACTGAACATTTTGCTTAAAAGGGATTATTGGTAAGGCTTTATGATCTTTTGGAGGCGTAGGATTCTTCGGTTTTTGTGCACATGACAGTGTAATCATGCTTAAATACAATACTATTAAAACGCTTACTTTATTCATTGATTCTTTATTTAATTTTTGGGTCCCAACCCAACTTTACTTTCTCGAAACCCGCATTCCTCTCTTTAATTTAGTAGATTTCGTACCGTCAATATATGTATGAATTGTTGAAATAACTCCTGGTGACTCATCAACTGCCTTCTTCACATCAAAATGCAGATGTTCCACCGTTGTATACCCTGTTAATCCTGCTAGCCCTATCGGTTGACCCATTTTTATCGTGTCCCCTAGCGCAACAAAACTTCCGTCTTTTACCAAATGCCCATAGTTGAAAAATAAATTCGATTCTGCATTATATATGAAAATATAATTACTGTATGGCCTCCATTTTTTAAGTGGACCTCCATGCTCATAACCTTCTACCATCGCAACCACATATCCATCTGCAGCAGCGCATATCGTGTCATTAATCTGCAATGAAAAGTCTACTGCGTATCGAGAACCTGGATAATTATGTGACGGATTACTGTTGTTTCCTTGGATGATTTTATATGCTCTTCCCGATGAGAATGGAAAGGTCATATCCGGATTAGATATAGGTAACGAGGGGTCACCAAATAGTACAGAAACATCAAATTCATTTTGATTATCCTTTGGGATTGAAATGAAGAAAGCCGTATCCTGAAGCCCTTTCAAAACGATTGGCATATGCGGATACAAGTACTTATCGGTGCTATTTTTCTTAGAACTCATTTCATAGCGCATAGGACAATTAACGACATTATTAATGGAAACAAACAATGAATCTCCCCTATATTCAATGGTATTATCCGTCGTAAATCCGTAAATTTTCTCTTTCGGTAATTTCTTAGCTACACATGAGATGCATACTATTAGTATAATAAAAACCAACACATTTACACTTTTCAATATATGATCTCTTTTAGGTTATTAACGATCAAAAATCTTTCTTTTGAAATACAGAATGTGATACGAAGATAGCAATTACTGAAATCAACAACATGACCAAAGCAGATAATATCTTGAAACTTTCCGTAGGATCACCAATCGTCAAGTTAAAATAATTAAACGGTGAAAAATAAGCCAACCACTTCGTCGCTTCCGTAGATTTACCCAATGCATTTATCAAGTATGTACCAAAGGTCAATCCCACTATTAATCCCATAAGATTCTTCTTTGCTGACACAAACATAGAGATCAAAAGTCCTAAACTCGTAAAGAGAATCATCAAGAAAAAGCCAGCCAATTGCAATCGTATAAAAATAGACCAATCAACCTCTTTTTGGGCAAAAATCATGATTCCTATTATTGCTACAAGTGTTTGAATCAGATAAATGATCACACTCAAAGTAAACAAACTAGCTAACTTGGAGAGAAAATTGGAAGTTCTCGAAATAGGGCGCGTCATAAGAAATTCCGACGTTTGATTCCGTTCCTCTTTTGCTAATATGCTAGCAGCTGTCGAACCAGTAAATATACTAAGCAAAACAATAATATACACGCCGTAATATGTGCTGTAAAAACCAAGAATACTACTCCATGTATCAGCATCCATACCGAGTGCTTTGCCAAGTTCTGGTGGAATCTTCTCCATAATAACATTTAATCCTTCCCCCATCTCGGCCATGTACGGATAAATAGCTAATACCATCATCGTAAACCCTAAAACAATCGCTGTCCAAATCGCTAAATTCTTACGATTTCGCTTAATTTCTTTCGTATATAAATTTGTATTTATCATCTTATCTCTCGTAATAATTCATAAAAATAGATTCAAGATCGGGCTCTTCTAAAACGGCATCATGAAGATCTTTAGACGCTAACCAACTTGTCAACTCATTGATTTTTCCCACATATTCAAACGTCACTTTATTATCCTTTGACTTGATGTTATGAGCACCGGAAGGATAGTCTAAACGATTAGCGTTTGCTAGCACAATACGCACCTTTTTCATTTGCTTCTCAAGCATCGCCTGGATATTTTCTACCGTCACAATCTCCCCCTTTCGTATCACTGCTGCTCGATGACACATACGCTGAATTTCCGACAGAATATGTGAACTAAAAAAAATGGTAACTCCCTTCTTGTTTTGCTCTTCAAGCAAATCAAAAAATCGATTTTGCATCAATGGATCAAGCCCGGAAGTAGGTTCGTCGAGAATTAAAATTTCAGGTTCATGAAGTAGCGATTGAATAATTGCACACTTCTTTTTATTCCCAAAAGATAAATCCGTTATTTTCTTATGTAAATCAAGCTCGAAATATTCAGCTAATTCATTGATTAATGACGTATTTGCAGAAGGGAAAAAACGGGCAGAATATTCGAGTAATTCTTTTGAATTCATTTCATCATAATAATGAACTTCGGAAGGTAAGTAGCCAACTTTTTGACGGATTTCTACACCATGTGTTTTGGGGTTTAATCCCAAAATCTCTGCTTTTCCGCTTGTAGGTTTCAATAAACCGAGGAGCGTTCGAATAGCTGTTGATTTCCCTGCACCATTCGGTCCTATAAAACCAAACACCTCTCCTTTCTCTACAGAAAAAGAGACGTCCTTTATACCAAGTGATTTGCCATAGTATTTACTCAGTTGCTCAACCTTAATAGCAAAAGATTTTGATTCTGTTGGATTCTTTGAATTCATTTATTTCTTTGGATATGAAGGGTTATTTGTGTCTAAATTTTAAAATCTAAATGCATAAATCAGTACACTATTAATAAACTCAATATCGTAAATTTCACTCTATTTCTGAAATTTAGATTAAGAATAGAGATAGTAGACTTGCATTAAAGCCTTGATAAAAGATTAATCTGTTACAATCAAAAATTAATAATACATTTGAGTAACTATCTTTATTAATATGCTACGTAAATGGCTCAATAGTCCTTATCCTTTTGTAAACGATCTTTTAACAAGGATACTATTAACTATTTTACTAGCTTTTATTGCCTTTCTGTTCCTCTTTTATTTCCGTCCATTTCAACTTGATATCGTAGAATCAAAAATCTATTTTATTGGCTTCGGCATGACTGGTCTTTTGGGTATGGGAATCGTTTATGTAATAGGACCTTTCATATTCCCCTCGTTATTTGATCCTGAGAAATGGAATATCCGAAAACAAATCGTTTTTATATCCGCTATTACGTTTATGATTGGGGTATTTAATTATCTATACAATTCTACAATAGGGGCAGAAATCGCTCCTCAATACAGTCTTTTAAAAATGCTTTCTTTTACTTTAGCTGTAGGAATTTTACCAATTCTTGTATTGACTTACGTTTTTGAAAAATACGAAAAGAAGAAAAACCAATACATAGCAAGTAACATTCAAGTGCCTGAAGAAAAACAAAAAGAAGACACGTTAGCTATTATTCCCGACGCTAATAAAGATGAAAAACTCGATATATTGTGTAGTGCTTTTCTTTACGCAGAATCCCACAAAAACTATTGTCTTGTATATTATCTTTTCCAAGGTTCGACTCATAAAAAACTGCTTAGATTAAGTTTGAAAAATCTCAACGAACAACTTGATAATAAATCTCAATTTGTTCGATGTCATAGATCGTACGTAATAAACATAGAGCACATAGAAAATATCATTGGCAATGCTCGTTCACTCGAGATCAAGTTAAAACACATAGAAAAAAACATACCTGTTTCAAGAACTTTTGACAAAAAAAAGCTGGAGCAACTTAAATAAAAGGAATTATCTACATTCCCATTTATCCCTCATTTTCCTATCCGTCACAAATCCCTTCCCATTCATCCCTAAGCCTTCCTATACAACACTTTCATTCGATAAGAAGAAAAACAGAATACTATGTTTGAGTAAATGATTTAACTCCATTATGATAGATAATTTACCTGTGTGGCTCGATGTTCTTTTTATTGCAACCGTAATATTAACGATCATCTTTTTCCATTATGCTAATGGAAGACCTCGCTATGTAACTATCATTATACTGCTAATTGGCGCCATACAATCTAGTCTCGCATATAACGGCTTTTATCAAAACACACAATCAATTCCACCACGATTTCTATTGGTTTTAATCCCATCAACGATTTTCATCCTATATGGTCTTTTAGCAAAACAACGCAAATGGGTATTGGCCAATAGAAACATCAAGATCAGTACGTTTTTACATACCGTTAGAATACCTGTAGAAATTACACTTTACTATTTATTCATCCACGAGATGGTACCTGAGTTAATGACTTTTAAAGGTAGAAATTATGATATTCTTGTTGGGATTTCAGCACTACTAGTTGGTTTACTTGTCTTCAAAAAACATGTATCAACCCAGGGCCTTTTACTATGGAATGTCGTAGGGTTATTTTTTGTTTGCTTTATATTAATCAATGGAATATTATCAGCCGAACTGCCTTTTCAGCAATTCGCTTTTGACCAACCGAACAGAGCACTCTCTTACTTCCCCTATGTTTTCTTGCCAGCAATTGTAGTTCCTATAGTGATATACACACACATTACAGATATCATGAAACTAAAGAGTATACAACTTGAAAAGGACATCATATAAATGAGCTCCTTTTCATCCAACATATTATTTAATCATTAAAAATTATCAAAATGAGTTACTTAAAAAAAGCACAAGAATTTCAGCAAATGATGAACGAAGTAGGTTCAATGGAAGCATTTGAAAAGTATTATGCAGACAATTGCACCGTTATCGAAATGCCAACAGGTGAAACTAGGCAAGGAAAAGATGCACAGAGAAAAGCTATTATAGAATGGTTTGGTTCAGTAGAAGAAATGCACGGAGGCGGAGTGCATTCCATTACTTCCGACGAGGATAACGGTATTACAACGATCGAATCATGGTTTGAAATGACAATGAAGGGTGGACCACGAGTGAGAATGGAAGAGGTAGGTATCCAAAAATGGCAAGGTGATCAAATCGTGGAAGAAAAATTCTATTACAGCGAGCCAGGTCAATAATATTTAACTTATAAAATCAACTCTTATGATTACTCCTGAAATTAATATCATCGCTGTACTAGTTGCTGCGATTATACCAAATGCTCTTGGAGCATTATACTACGGATTCCTTTTTGAAAAACCATGGTTAAAATCTTTTGGTATGACGGCTGAAGACTTGAAAGGAAGAAATGAGGCTGTTATTTATGGCTTAGCCTTTGTGATGTCCTTCATAGTAGCCTTCTTTCTCAACTTTGTAATCGCAATGGTTCATAAAGATGTAAACAAAGCTGGAGACCTCATATTTGCAAGTCACAATACTTTTGGGCATGGCTTTTTACATGGATCATTATTAGCATTTACACTTGTTGCGCCTGTAATTGTTAGTCTAGGGTTATTCCATAAAAATACAGGAAAGAACATTTTGTTGAATGTGGTATTCTGGATTATTTGCTTTGGACTGATGGGAGGAATCCTTGATGTTTGGCAATAAATTTAATAAGTAAAAACCTATTCTTTGGAAGGAGTAGGTTTTCTTTTTTGGGCTTGAGCCCAAATTAAATCAAGTGAAAAACATTTGAGCATTACTTCTAGCTTCTCTCTAGCAAAAGAGCCAAAATTTCCAATCCATTCTTTCCTTTTTGCTATCCTTTTGGGCTTAAAGCCCAGAATTTATACTTGAAAATAGCCTTCATTGAACCTCTCAATCAGCATTTAACTATTTATAAAATTCACCAAAAACATCTCTAAAACTATCTGTTATTGTGTTTAATTAAATTTTAACAATCCACTAAAACACCTGATTTCATTGGTGTAAAGCAATTATAAACAACAGTAAGATAGGCTTTTGCAAAGTAGTTTACATTTAAAAATGCGTATGATTGAAATTAAATAAAGTCTTAGCAGTGTACTGAAATTTTAGGTACTACTAAAAAAACGATTTTTATGAATGTGTCATCTTTTAAAATGAATATACTTTATTTATGTTCATTTCTTTTTCTTACTATTTCTGTTTCTCAAGCACAAATTGTTGATGTAGAAATAGGAACTAACAATGTCTCGATTACCGAAATTGAACTCATCCATGACAATGTAACCATTACTCAAACTGCAGGTGTAACTTCAAATACCCCTACAGATAAGTCAGCCTTGTTAAATCACATCGAAGTTAATGGAACGACAAAGTTGTATCCTAACACTTCTGGAAATGTTGTACGAAACAATAATTTCGCAAGTAATGTGAGTGGTGTGGGAATATATGATAATGGTAATTTTATACCAGCTAATACTGCATCAACTTTTGAACCTTCGTTAGAAGAAACCGTCAATAACATTGACTTGATGCAATTTCTATATTATGATGCAACAACTAATATTCCGAGCGGAGATGATTTTGACATTTACTTTGCCAAAGGAATCGTATCAGGAGATTATGTATCGGTTGGTGAAAGAAATGGAAATACGTATTTCACAATTACACCACTAGACGAAATGGGTACTCAAATTGCTGGATCAAGCAAAGTAAGATTTGGCTTTGTAGCGACAGCTGGATCAGGAAACGGAACGACTAGATATGATTGGGATATAGGTTATTCCCCAACGAACATTACTAATCAGTCTATGGTATACACTATTGTGGAGGCCGATTTATTTAATATAGGGTCTGAAACTATTTTCGGATTTAGAATTGACAACAATGGAGAAGCAGACGTTAAATTTTTTGGACTAAATGAAAGTGGATTTGATGATCATCCCACGAATCCTGAAATAGGAGGAATTGCTGGTAATGTATTTAATGATGCAAATGGTTTAAGCGATGCTACCGTAAATGGTACGCCAATAAGCACTCCAAGTAATGTTCAACTTTATGCTAATTTGTATGATTCTACCACAGGATTAATTATTGCTTCTACTCCTATCAAAAGCGATGGAAGCTATGAATTCCTAAATTTACCAGCTGGATCTACTTATGCTGTAAGTGTTTCTACAAATCAAGGAATCGCAGGTAATGCTGTGCCAGCTCAAGATTTGCCAACAGGTTGGACGTACACAGGCGATAATAGCGATACAAGTGCTGGAAATGATGGTGCTGTTGATGGTATTCAAAATGGATTAACTGTTACAACTTCTATGGTTTACGATGTAAATTACGGGATAGAAGAAATCCCGACGGCAGATCCATATAGTTTTGTCATAGAAGATCCAGCACCTAATTCTGCATTCGGAATAGGATCGGGTCTGACAGCTGATCTTTCAGGAGATGATAGCGAAGACGGTGTATTGGGAGCAAGTAACTCATTTGGAATTACAAGTTTGCCTACAAATGGAAATGAACTTTATTACAATGGAGTTCTTATTTCAACAGGACAATTTGGAATGAATCCTCCGAGTCCTACGAATCCATTCATCATACCTAATTATGATCCGTCATTATTGGAAATTGTTTTCTCAGGTGACCCAACGCAATCAACTACATCATTCGATTACATCTCAATAGATGCAGCAGGAGCATACTCTGAACCAGTTACCTATAGTTTAGTATATACAGCTCTTCCAGTGGAATGGTTGTATTTCAAAGCAACGAAAAGAAATGACAACAGCGTATTGGAATTTGCTACAGCTACCGAAATAGACAACAATCATTTTCTAGTTCAAAAATCTACTAACGGTAGAGATTTCATTACATTGGAAACAATAGAAGGAGCTGGACATTCAGTAGAAATCATACACTATTCAACGATAGATACAAGATTAGAAAATGGATATAACTATTATCGAATAGTACAAGTGGACTATAATGGAGCATCAAATATGACGGACATCGAAGTAATAGAGCATACAACAGATGAGTCTGTTAGTGTTTTTCCGAATCCAGTTCATACTTCAAATCCGATAATCAATGTTAGTTATCAATCAACAGGGAAGAATGAAATCGTAAGAATGTACAATACGATGGGTGTTGAAGTTATGCAAACAAATATTATTGGAAATGAAGGATTAAACACTCAAGCAATAAACATACAAGCGTTAACTCCAGGCACTTACTTTTTAAAGGTAGGTGACAGAAATGAGCTTTCAACGTTTATAGTATTCGAGTAATAACCCGAAATATAAGGAGATTGAATCATAAAAGATTCAGGAATAAAAAACCAGCCAGGATATATTCTAGCTGGTTTTTTTTGATTAATCCTTGAGCTGGTGCAGATATGTAATCATGTCTTTATTTTCCCACACTTCTTTATCATCACCTTTTATACCTACAGCATAAATCACTCGTGCTAATTCAGTAGATTTGATACTTGTATTTTTACCAAAAAGCTTTAACAATGGATAGGCATATCGGGTAAGTTTGTAGGTGAAATTTGGTTCATCGCGTGGAGTAACCGGATAGATGTACCCAGGACGGAATGCATAAAATTCCTTTGTCATCTTGGACAATGCATTTTCAGCCATGCCTTTGTACTTAGCAAAAGCCAGCCTACTTTTTTCCTTTCGATCAGCACCCTGTCCACTCAGTAAACACATCTTCACATTACTAGACTTTTGGGCAATAGCCCGACCAAATTCCACGGCATAATCGTAGGTAATTACTTTGAATTGATCTTTAGGAACAGTGCCAGTATAGACACCTATGCAGAAGAAATCCGCGTAAATGTCTGTAAAAGATTTCTCGTAAGGACTTAAGTCGGAAAAATCGGTTACGACCAACTCAATTATTTTGGGAGAATGGAAGGAAGAAGGACGACGAACAAGGTTGACAATTTCTGTAACGTTGGCATCAGCGAGAGCGTTTTCCATAAGGAGTTTACCTACCATTCCTGAGGCACCTGCAATTATAATTTTCATAAAATAAAGGTAGGGAAATTTAGGGCAAATGCAACTTAATAGGATTAATTAAAAATTCTTACATTAACGAACTATAACCTACTATAAACTCCCTTGATAATCAGCTGCCAACTCCACAATCACTTCATTCTTTCTGTTGACCATTTCATACGGTGCATTATAGCCCAGAAAATAAAACTTATTGCTGTATTTAATACCCTTAGCATCTAGCTCGTTAATCAATTTTTGTTTGAATTTTTCAATCTTCTCATCGTTAGCCCATCCTCCGAAACTTATTGCTGCTACAGTCTTGGGAGGTTCTTCTTGAAAGGAGATGGATGTTTTATTGGGAGAAGGAAGATCTTCTTTTTTGTAGGATTTAGGAACCATAAACATCATCGTCATGGAATCTTCCATAGACATCACCACAGGAGAGGTCATTGCAATTTTCTCATTGGTCTCATTATCACCAAAAATATATCCGCCTAATGCTGAGAATCCTCGACTAGACGCTTCGTCGTATGCACCACTAGGAACAGTAACAGAGGTGAATAGACTAGCTTCGTAACTCCTTACTTCGAATCCACCGTAATCTTTCACAACTTTGAAGGGATATTCTTCGATTCCTCTTTGGGTACTCATGGCAAACAATTGAATGGAAATAAAGATAACCGCTACTATTCCCGTGATTATTAATAATGCTTTCATAGTAATAAAAGAATATAAATACTGGTATTGTTTAAATTGCCAAAAGCTATATGATTTCTTTTGATACAAAAAGGAGCTTTACACATTGGATTTTATCATCGATTTATAGTAAGGCATTTACACTAATTTTTGGGCTCGAGCCCAAAGAAAAAAGATGTTTTTTATGGATATAATTATCGGCGAATAGCATGAAAATATTTTATTATGTTTCATTCTTTTGCACTTATTTATATATTTCCAACCTATAACATTGCTTTAAAAACTGCTCAAATAAATCTAACTCTTGCTCTGTTTTCAAATTTTCAATCAAATCAATTTCCAAAGCATTTAACAGTTTCTCATCTTCACTATCCAGTATAGCGTCAATAAATAAAACATCATTTACGACATCTTTTCCTTTGGTAATTCTGTCGATTAAATCATGGGAATAAAAACCCATTAAAACATACACTCCATCTGCACAATCAGCATCTTTGATTGAAATACCACAAGCTGTGCTCAACTTGAGCATATATTGAAAACTTGATTTTTTATTCATCGCAACAACTTTATTCATAACCCTACCCTTGTATAACCTACATCACAATTCCCATAATCACTACACCGAATATCACAAGCATCACCATTCTTAGCATCCTATCCCGCTTACGAAAATCCTTCTTTTCATCTTCCCGAGAAACCGAAATCGGAACGCCCACTTGCTCGTTTTCTTTTATATAATCTAAACTGTCTTTGAAAACTTTTCGAGATTTTGTCTCTTGTCTTCTCTTATTGTTTCTATTAAAAATCGTGTGCATAATCGTGTTATTTAATGATAGGATTTAAAACATCCCTCCTCCTATAG
>CAZMKA010000041.1:0-2044 GCA_964566605.1 uncultured Saprospiraceae bacterium
GGGTTGTAACAGATGCAAATGGAATAATCTTAGGATTACCTCCTATGCCTTCTGTTGTTGATTTTGATGGAGCAGGAGCAGGAAACTGTTTAATATGGCACTTGAGTTATGAAGGAGAAATTACAGGAGCAGAAGTTGGAAGCGCAGCTGCAGACATCCAAGGCTGTTGGAGTTTATCAAACAGTATAGAAGTAATTAGAGAAAATGCAAGTGGATGTAATGCTAATGGTGGTGAATTGTTTGGAGGACCTTACACGTTTAATGTAGGTGACAATATTCCTGACATGATACCAGTTGGTGATATTACTCTTGCAAATAGTAATGGTGAGAATTCTCAATGGGTTGTTACCGACGCAGATGGAATGATACTCGGATTGCCTGGAATGCCAAGTGATGTTGATTTTGATGTTGCAGGAGAAGGAAACTGTTTTATTTGGAATTTAAGCTATGATGGTGAGATTACAGGCCTTGAAGTTGATCTTAATGCTGCTGATTTAGAAGGTTGTTTCAGCTTGTCGAATAGTATTGAAGTTATTCGTCAAGGATGTGCTGCTGAAGGTGGAACATTGGAAGGAGGGCCTTTTGAATTCTGTATTGATGACTTTGCAGATTTTGTAACAGACATAAATTTATCTGGCAATACTGGATCAAATTCAGGATGGATAATTACAGATGAAAATGGAATGATTATAGGATTGCCTTCTATGCCAGGCGATGTTGATTTCAATGATGCTGAACCAGGCGTATGTTTTATATGGCATATATCTTATGAAGAAGGAATTACAGGTTTAGAAGTTGATAGTAATGTTGATGATTTAACAGGGTGTTTTTCAATCTCGAATTCCATCATGGTAACTAGAGCTGCTGAAGGTGAGATTTGTGTAAATTCTACTGACGAAGCTGAACTGTTTGAAAACTTGACTATTTATCCGAATCCGAATTCTGGTTTGTTCAATGTTCAATATGAAACTAATTCTGACTTTAGAGATGGAGTTATCGAAGTGAGAAATAATATTGGTCAACTTGTTTCAACGAATGTTTTCAATGGCGGAAATAATACGATTCAAATTGATCTAAGAGATAATTCTGCAGGTACTTATTTAATTCAAATCAAGTCTGAAAACTTGGTTGTGAATAAACGAGTAATTGTACTACAGTAAGTAGTTTAGAATATTGTGTTAATGAGTAAAGAGACTGCTTTTCGAAGTAGTCTCTTTTTTGTTTTTAGTGCACGATGACCTGTGTTAAGCTGAATATGCTTATGATTTCATTTCCATGTTTTTTAATTATGGATTTTAGATTTTTTGGGCTCGAGCCCAAAAAGAATTCTTAGGATTCCTTTTTACAGTCAGTTAATTAATGCATTTTTGAATCACATGAACGAGTTGCTTTTTAATAATTTTAAAAGAGATCAAAAGCTAAAGGAGGCTGCCTCTGTCAACTATGACTTGATTGTGATAGGTGGCGGAATTACTGGAGCGGGAATTGCGCTTGATGCCACATTACGTGGCCTTAGTGTTTTACTGCTAGAAAAGAGTGATTTTGCAAGTGGTACATCGTCCAAAAGTACAAAGCTGATTCATGGAGGTTTGCGTTATCTTAAACAATTTGAGTTTGGGTTAGTACGTGAGACAGGTCTTGAAAGAGCTGTTGCTCACAAAAATATCCCACATTTAGTTCACCCTGAAAACATGCTCTTACCCATAGTTGAAGGCGGCACATTTAGTAGTATTACAGCGAGCCTAGCGATTTCTGTATATGATTTCCTTGCGAGTGTAGAAAGTGTAGATAAAAAGAAAAGCTTGTCAAAAAAAGAAGTGATTAAACACGAACCACTTCTCAATAAAAAACTTCTTAAAAGCGGATATGCTTATTCGGAATATCGAACGGATGATGCCCGATTAACAATAGAGTTGATAAAAGCTGCTTGTAGAGAAGGTGCCCTAGCTTTTAACTATGTCAAGGTAATTGATTTTATCTATGAAGATGGAATAATAAAAGGTGTATGATGTATATCCTGAGCATGGAACTTGCACATCTTCCT
>CAZMKA010000041.1:2054-6333 GCA_964566605.1 uncultured Saprospiraceae bacterium
CGCCAAATATGTAGTATCCGCTGCGGGACCTTGGGTTGATAAAATAAGAACCTTGGATAATTCCAAAAAAGGAAAGTCCTTACATCTTACAAAAGGTGTTCATATAGTCGTTCCTAAAGAGAAATTCAATATTTCAAATGCGATCTATTTTGACGCTTTTGATAATAGAATGCTGTTTGCAATTCCGCGTGGAAAGGTTTGTTATATAGGAACTTCAGACACTACTTACAAACATAATTTGAATCGTGTGTTATGCACTAAAAATGATATCGAATACATTCTGGATAAAGTAAACGTCATGTTCCCTTCGCTTAAATTAACTGAAGAAGATGTGGTTTCAAGCTGGGCTGGATTAAGGCCTCTGATTCATGAAGATGGGAAATCTCCTTCCGATTTATCTAGAAAAGATGAGATTTTCATTTCGAAGAATGGATTGATTTCAATCGCTGGAGGTAAACTTACTGGCTTTCGAAAAATGGCTAAACGTGCTGTAAATGAGGTCTTGAAGATTGCAGATCTTAAGAAATCGTGTAAAACTAAATCCTATAGAATACATAGTGATTCGTTCAAAAACTACAAAGCTTATAAAGAGTACATCAAGCAAACAAAGAAGCATTTTAAAAGTCAGGATATCACAGCATATGATGCTTGGTATTTCATTACAAATTATGGAAAAATTGGGAAGCAATTAATAGAGCAAGCTTGTCAGATGTCCGGTAGTTTGGCGGAAAATCTTATTAAGTCAGAAATAGAATATGTGATTAAATATGAATCGTGCTTTTATCCTGTTGATTATTTCAATAGACGAAGTGGACGTTTATATTTCGATGTAAGTTCTGTTCAAACACATTTTGAATTGATCATAACTGAGTTCCAAAAGCATTTTAAGTGGGATAATAAATACACGGAGAAAATAAGAAAGCAGAGTAGGGTAGAAATAGAAGATGTAACAGTATTTGGGGAGAAAGATGCTAAAATAGAACGATAAGCTATTTTAAGTTAATACACATCAATTGATTGCAAATCTTTTGGCTTAAAACTACATTCTTGTGTTTGCCATAACTTACAATCATACTCTTATCGAATGGTTCAATCGAATGAATTATAATCTTCTTACCTAGTTTTAAGTCCTTTGTGTTTAAGTATTCCAAGAATTCTTTGTTACTATTAGTTAATGCTTTTAATACAACTGTTTCGTGGACGGAGAAACTATTCAAAGGCGTGAAATTTGATTTGATGATTTTACCTTCTTTTGTAGGAATAGGTGATCCGTGCGGGTCATACATAGGAGAGCCAAGTAAGGTATCCATTTTATCAAACAATAGTGGAGATTTTATATGCTCCATTTGCTCTGCAATATCATGAACTTCTTCCCATCCGAATCCCATTTTATTAACGAGAAACATCTCTGTCAATCGATGTTTTCTAATAATAAGTGCAGCTTCTTTCCGACCTTTTGCTGTTAACTTGATTGGCTTGTATTTCTCCTGTTGTAACCAACCTAAAGTAGCCAATTTTTTAACCATATTGTTGACAGAAGATTTTTTCACCTTCATGACATTTCCCAGTTCTGTAACTGAGATGTCTTTGCTCTTTTTATCTAGATGAAAGAGCGCTTTTAAATAATTTTCTTTCGATTGACTAGCCATAATTGAAAACAAATATAATGTTTGTTTGTATTAATTTGTTAGTTTTATCTAACTTATTAATTTTGTGCGTCTAACAAAGCCTATATGAAAATATGTATTCTAGTATTTTTACTTTTTTTATCTGAACAAGTTCACGCAGCAAAGATTGTTGGGCAGGTTAAAGACGACATAGAAACGCTAGCTTATGCAACGATTATTTTCGACGAAGGAGCGCAAATTGTTCAGTCTGATGAACAAGGACTATTCGAGATTTCGAATGTTAGTTTGGGTAAGCATACCATTGAAATTAGATTGCTTTCCTATGAAACTTATATCACAGAAATAGAAGTCCTGAGAGATGAAGAAGTTCATCTCAATTTTATACTTGAATCTTCATTTTCGTTCATCAATGATGTCGTAATTACAGGAACTAAAACATTCAAAAGAAAGACAGATTCTCCAGTAATCGTTAGTGTGCTTAGTTCCAAAGCGATGAATGATGTTCAAGCTTGTAATGTAAGTGAAGGTTTAAAGTTTCAACCCGGCTTAAGAATCGAAACCGATTGTCAAACATGTAATTATACCCAACTAAGAATGAATGGTTTGGCTGGAGGATATTCTCAAATTTTAATCAACGGAAGACCTATTTTTAGCCCTTTGACTGGACTTTACGGACTTGAACAGCTACCTGTTAATATGATTGATAAGATAGAGGTTGTGCGAGGAGGAGGTTCTAGTCTTTATGGCTCTAGTGCTGTGGGAGGTACAGTTAATATATTGACAAAGATTCCTACAAAGAATTCGTATGATGTAAGTTATAATCAACAATCCGTAAATGGAGATGCAAGCGATCATCAGCTAAACGGGAATGCAAATTTATTGACAAAGAATAAAAAATCAGGTGTATCATTATTTGCGAATCTGCGTAACAGAGAATTATATGATCACAACGATGACTCATTCTCTGAATTACCCGAATTGCAAAATCGTTCACTAGGGATGAATTTCTTTTCAAGACCTACTGATTCTCAAAAGATAGAATTGAGTATAAGCAACTTGAATGAATATCGATATGGCGGAGAGATTGGCGCTGATACCCCACATCAAGCTGCCCAAAGCGAGGAACGGAACACTAGTGTTTGGATGGGAAGTGTCGACTATCAGATTAATTTCAATGAGGACAAGTCTTCGTTTATAAGTTACGCTGCATTCCAACAAACAAATAGAAAACATTTTACAGGTATACAACCTGATGATATTGAGGAGCTTGCTGTGTATCTAGAAAATCCACCTTATGGTTCTTCACTTGTAAGCACGTACAATGCAGGTGTTCAGTTAAATCATGAATTAGAGTCATTTCCACTGGGAAGAAATGTCTTGACTGTTGGAGGTGAATATATTTATGATGCTGTCTTTGATGAAATAGAAGTTTACAATTATTTGATTGATCAGACTACCAAAAATATAGGGGCTTTCGCCCAAAGTGATTGGAACATTTCTAGTAAGTGGAATGTACTAGGAGGTGTCCGAATGGATCAACATAATTTTGTAGATGGATTTGTCTTTAGTCCGAGAATGAGTGTGTTATATAAACCAATGCCAATGAGCCAATTTCGATTGAATTATGCCAAAGGATTTCGAGCGCCACAAGCATTTGATGCGGATTTGCATATTGCTTTTGCTGGAGGTGGAATATCCAGAGTCACTCTAGATGAATCGTTGACTCAGGAAAATTCACATAGTATAAGTGCCTCATGGAATTATGATAAACCAACCGAGGATTATGTATTTGGATATACGCTTGAAGGGTTTTATACGCGATTGAATAATGCTTTTATTACAGAATCTATAGGAGAAGATGTGTTTGGTGAGATTTTTCTAAAACGAAATGGAGCAGGCGCTTCAGTTCAGGGCGCAACTGTAGAATTACGAGCAAATTATAAAAAGAAATACCAACTAGAGTCTGGATTTACCTTACAGACAAGTATGAATGATGAGGCGGTGGTTTATATAGAGGGATTGGAAGGAATAAGAAGATTTATCCGTACGCCGAATAGTTATGGTTTTGCGATGTTGAGTATGGAGCCTTTGGAGTCATTGTCTGTGAATATCAATTATGTTTATACAGGAAGTATGATTGTTCCACATTTTGGTGGCGCCGTAAATCAGCAGAATGATGAGATGTATATATCGGAAGTATTTCACGATGTAAGCGTGCGTGGGGCATATACTTTGGGTTTACCCAAAATAAAAACAAATGTTCAGCTTTTCGCAGGAGTGAAAAACGTATTCAATAGCTATCAGAGGGAGTTTGACATAGGCAAAGATCGAGATAGTAATTTTGTTTTTGGGCCCGCGAGCCCTA
This sequence comes from uncultured Saprospiraceae bacterium, assembly GCA_964566605.1. GTDB lineage: Bacteria > Bacteroidota > Bacteroidia > Chitinophagales > Saprospiraceae > JAHDFB01. The sequence continues at coordinate 6,048 of CAZMKA010000041.1, forward strand.
GAACATTCTTTATAGGAATTAAGCTCTTTTCTTTATAATACCTAGCACGTATTTAAAGAATACCATCCAAGGGTTAAGATTAAGTTTCGGCCCTTTTCCTTGACCTATTCGTTTGATTTGTGCTTCGTACCATACAAGATTTAAGGCTCCGTCAATAACTTTTACGCCTGTCTTTTTATGTTTTACATCGACATTCGTTCGTTTTTTATCGAAAATTTCTTGAGTAAGATAAGGATGAACGGCAAAAGGACGTGCTAATCCCACAATATCCAAGTGACCATTCATA
>CAZMKA010000041.1:6343-21033 GCA_964566605.1 uncultured Saprospiraceae bacterium
TTCTTCCATAACTTCCACCGTACGAAAACCACCAGTTAACATGAGTGGAGTATCCGTTATTTTACGAGCCTTTTCTATAAATTCTAAAAAATATGCTTCCCGCTTTTTCGTACTATCTTTTTTATATCCCATCATTGCAGGAGCTTCATATGTACCACCAGAAATCTCAATAAGATCTATTCCTTCAGCAGATAACATCTTGATAATCTCCATAGATTCTTCTTCGGAGAAACCACCTTTCTGAAAATCAGCAGAATTTAGTTTGATGCCTATCGGAAAATTATCACCCACTTTTTGTCGTATATTTCGGTAAACTTCCAAAACAAATCTAGCTCGATTTTCCAATGAACCTCCCCATTTATCCTCTCGTATATTCGTCAATGGAGAGAGGAATTGATTCACTAGATATCCATGAGCTCCATGAATTTGCACACCTTGGAATCCTGCATTTTTCATGTGTAAAGAGGTATTACCGAAACGATCGATACAGTCAATGATTTCCTCTTCTGTCATAGGAACAGGAATATTTTTCGAGGCAGTTTTCCTACCCGATAGATTTACTGCAACAGCTGAAGGTGCTTTTAAAATGGTGTTTATTTGTTCCATTGCCTGACGACCAGGATGATTGATTTGTGCCCAAAGTTGGGATTTAGTTCCTTCGGTAGTTTTTGCCCATTTTTCAAGTAATTGAGTTTGAGAATCATCTTCAATGACCACGTTATAAGGTTCACCAAGTGCCAGTGAATCAATCATTACATTACCCGTAATAATCAGCCCAGTATTTCCTTTTGCCCATTCAGCATACGCATTGATTAGTGTTTCAGAAATGCGATTGTCCGGAGTGGAAAGATTTTCACTCATTGCTGATTTGGCAAGACGATTAGCAATAGTAACTCCACATGGAAGCTTAATAGATTTTTTTAATGCGGTCATAATCTAAACAGTTTAACATCCTATTTCAAACACAAAGTAGCATAAAAGGATTAAAGGAAGTACTAATATAAAGAATAAAAAAAGCAGGTGATCTATGACCACCTGCTTTGGATTTAAGAATTGTTCTAAATAAGAATCTATTACTACTACTACTACTACTACTACTAATACTATTACTATTTAACTATTGCTTTATTGATCTTATTTTTATGCGACTCTTAGGTTTTATACCCAAAAAATCTACGAGCTTGTACACTCTATATTTGATAGAAGTTATGCGTAGCTTAGATGAGGAATTTGATGATTTATTCCTTTTTGTGTGCCTGATAATTTTTATTTTATTCTTTTGCATAAATCTATTATTTCATTACGTAAAACTCTTTAATTATGTGATTCCATAATCACAGGTAAGTCTCCGTCTGTGATGATTACTTTTGTATTCGGTGAATTAGCTAGTTTAAGGAATGCTTCTATCGATTTGAATTGAAGTATTTCCGGACTTAAACCTTCTGCAATGATCGATTGAGCATCTCTTACACCTTCTGCTTCAATTCTTTTCTGATCTGCTTCTCTTCTAGCTTGTTCAAGGATAAATTCCATTCTTTGGGCTTGTTGCTCTGCTTCTAGTTTTTCTTCAATTGCATTGGCAAGACTTGCAGGAAGTTTAATGCTTTTCAAGAGAACGGCCTCTATGTTTATTCCTTTCCCATTTAGTGTATTGTCCATGTGCTCCTTGATTTCACGTTCTATTGTTGAACGCTCACCTGTATGCATGTCCTTAGCAAAAAACCTTGCAGATACATCTGATACAGCTGATCGAAATACAGGTAGAATAACGTTTTGTTCGTATTCTGTACCAAGACTTCTTAACACATATGGAGCTTTTCGAGCTTCCATGTTGTAGAGAATCGATACCTCTGAACGTATATTTAAACCCTCCTTACTTGGGATAGATAATGTTACCTCAAGATTTTCAGTTCGGGTTGAAATCGTTTCGATATTGGTGATAATAGGGTTGTAGAATCTTAAACCTTCTGTAAAGGTATTATCTGAGTACTTTCCCAGTGTTTGTTTCACGCCTACTTCTCCTTGTTGTATTACCGCACAGCTTGAAACCGCAAAAAGTACGATTACTAGACTAAATAATTTTATTACGTTGTTCATATGAATAAGTTTAATTGTTAATAAAAGCTATCTATCATGATAGTATTGCTACTATAACATGTTTTTCTAAAAATTTGTTTAAAGGTGAGTTGTTGTTTTGCATTAATTTTTTTTATGCTAAATGCAAATAATATTTATACTGGGTGTAATTAAAATTTTATCGCTTTGTAAAGTGGTTAGATTTCTCGTCCTACGAGATTCTGTAAGTTATACTATTATTGCGTTTCAGCGATTTTTCTTGCAGGTTAAGTGGAATGTTTTAAGAAAGATAAAAGGGCTTTCGCCCAAAAGGAAATAGTATAAGATTATATGTTTTATGTAAGAACATAATGTAGTGAAATTCTCGTCTTACGAGATTCTGTAAGTTATACTATTATTGCGTTTCAGCGATTTTTCTTGCAGGTTAAGTGGAATGTTTTAAGAAAGATAAAAGGGCTTTCGCCCAAAAGGAAATAGTATAAGATTATATGTTTTATGTAAGAACATAATGTAGTGAAATTCTCGTCTTACGAGATTCTGTAAGTTATACTATTATTGCGTTTCAGCGATTTTTTTTGCAGATTTATAGCATAATATTTGGAATAATAAATGACTTTCACCCAAAAATATAAACTTCTCTTATTAATTAGTACACGGCCTATTTTCAATTTCTAAATTACCATTTACGCTGATATAAAGAAGATAACAATTACCATCTCTGCCTTTCATTAAAATACCTTCAGCATCATCTGAATATAATATTCCTTGTTCAATTGTTACTTTCACATCAGGAGAATCACACGCGTCTCCTATTCCATCACTATCATAATCAGATTGGCTAGGATTAGCAATATTTGGACAATTATCAATAGAATCATTTATGCCATCTTGATCTATATCATCAGGGAGACTAGAATTTGTAAATACTCTTGATGCTCCTGCAGAGTTATTAAATCCCTGTAAATAAGTCCAGAAAAAATTATTTATAAAGGAATAATTGTCTTGAAATACTTGATGAATAAACTGCGGTACTACATAGTTGTTTGGTGCTTGTACTTCATAAATAGCCATGTAAGTGGCAAGACCTGCTAAAAAATATATAGAAGATTTACCGTGAGGGGAATTATCTGAATACAAATCTATTGCATCCAATGTGTCAAATGGCGACGTTGTTAATAATTCTGAAATCATTGGTCCTACTGGTATCATCCTAACATTTTTAGTAGGGTGAGAAATAAGTATAGAGTCTTGTAATTCCAACCACCAATCATGAAAATCCCCTAAAACTACGGCATTGTAGTTAGCAAATTCAGTCATACTAGGATCAAATGGCTCTTGTGTGAAAGGTGCCATATCAGGCCAATTTTCGTATATATAAATAGTAGGTGTTGGTTGATATATATCAACTGAATCTATGAGATTTTGACATGTAGATAAAACAGAAGGTGAGTTATAATAGGGATCATGAGAAGGGACGTCATAAACAAAGTTGAAAATAGTGAACATGAAATTATTCAACGATGCATTTTGGAAAGAATCAACAGAATCATCCCATGAAGATGTGACTCCAGTTACTCCCCATTGAGTTATAGGATTAAAGTTTGCAAAATCCCAAATAGAACCAAATTGTCCTGCCATTTCATATATATATCCGGCTTCGTCTGCTAAATCATTGATGTAGTATGCTATTTCCAATGTATCTGAACCAAAGTCCATGAGGCTGTGACCCATCATATGAGATTCAATAGAAGTTATTTGCGCAATGCAAGGGTTAAAAGAACATATGATAAATGTCAATATATAAGTTAATCGTTTCATATTTTAAAATATTAGATTGGTTCTTTTTACAAGATACTATTTAGAAGTTTATTGCTGCCAATCTTCCAATAATTTTTTAGTAAATTAGAATATTTATTATTTCACTTATAGTGTTAAATCGTATGTGTTTCGCTGAAATTTCATAGTTTAAATCCCTTTCTTCAATTGACGTTGCTTCAGTGATATGAGGTAATAGCTATTTATAAGCAGTAACAAATAGTTATATAATAATTGTATTGACATAATTTAGGTTGAAGCCTGGTGGAAACAAGGTTTCACTTTTATATGTAGAATATCTCGTCCTACAAGATTCTGTAATAATTGCTATCGTTGTGTTTTAGCGATTTTTCTTGCAAGTTTTGCTCACTTACTTCTTAATCTCATCCTGCCTACAAATATAAAAGTTCAATTGACATTTACCTTATTTTACATATGATAAAATAATATATGTGTTTTTGTCCATTTTAGCTAATTTGAGGGACCATATCTCAAGTATGTTTGTAATAAATTAAAATATAAATGAATCTATTTCAGATAGATTAGTCTGTATTTCATATTATTATTCATTAAATAAAATATTATTATCATGAAAATTCAACAAAAATTTATAATCCTTTTTATTTGTTTATTTCTCTCTTTTATTACTTCTGAAATTTCTGCTCAACACTTATTAAATAAGCCAACGATTGCAATAGTGGGAATTGATGCTATTGGTTTAGAACTTGAGCCCAAGGCAATTGGTAGTATTGCTCGTATGCAACTTAATAAGCTTGATAAATATCAGGTAATGGATATTTATGATGTCGATTATTTAATAGGAAAAAATGATTTTGACATTGAAAATTGCTACGGAAAAATATGTATGGTTGAAGCTGGTAAAATCTTAAGAGCTGATAAGATGCTTACTGGTTCAGTTGAAAACCTTGGAGAGACAATTAGTTTTACACTTCGATTAATTGATGTGAAATCAGCTTCTATTGAAAAGACTGAAGTTATGGAGTTTGTGCACATTAAAAATCAAATGTCCAAAATGATGGAGATCACTGTGAAAAAGATGTTTGACATAGAAATTGATGATGCTGAAGAACAAAAGCTTACGAAGCCATTTGACTTTGAAAGTTCTATTAATTATCCTGAAGTTGCAACTTTAAATTTAAGTGGCCCAAGAATGGGATTCACTGCATTTTCAGGAGAACTTTCTTCTATATATAGAGACCCATTAGAAAGTGGTGGTTTTGATGCTACTCCTTTAATGTTTCAATTCGGATATCAATTTGAGGTAAAATATCTTAATGAAGGTGATTTTCAAGCATTATTTGAATTCATTCCTATTATTACCGGACTAGATCAAGGTAAATTTATTCCTAGTGTTTCTGTATTAAATGGAATTCGAAGTAATAAAACAGGATGGGAGTTTGCCTTTGGACCCGTTTTTTACATTTTAAGAGAAGCAGATGGTTTTTACGATGAAAATAACGAATGGAATTTAACAAGAGAATATGAGGGAGAGCTGCCAAATCCAGCAAGTATTGTTTCTAGATTAGACAGTAGAGGAGACTTAGTCTTTGATTCAGGATTTGTCTTTGCCGTAGGTAAAACATTGAAATCTGGAAGATTAAATATTCCCATAAATGCATTTGCTGTACCATCGAAATCTGGTTCTCGTTTTGGAATTTCTATGGGATTCAATGCAAGTCGATATAAATAGTAATCTAATAATAGTAGGTTTAATTAGAGTGAAGCTTGGTGAAAACGAGGCTTCACTTTTTATATTTGATAATTCTCGTCCTACGAGATTCTGTAAGTACTGCTATCATTGTATTTCAGCAATTTTTCTTGCAGGTTTCCATATGTATTTGAAAGAAGGTTTAAGGGCTTTCGCCCAAAACAATATTATGCAGAAATAAGAAAGTAGCGATGAAAATGGATTAGATATACCAATTCTGCTTTAGAATTTCACATACTTTCAAGTTTATAAAAGCAATTACTTCGTTAGAAATACTCATGATAGCTAATGCTATCCTTGCGTTTTCTGTCTTGTACTTGATTTTATAATCCTTGAAACTAAAGTGAAACCTTAATACAGAATTGGTATTAAATTCTCGTCCTACGAGACTCTGTAAGTACTGCAACCATTGTGTTTTAGCGATTTTTCTTGCAAGTTTCTGTGTGTTTATAAGAAGTTTAAATGGCTTTCGCAAAAAATAATGTTACGAAGAAATAGGAGTATAGTAATTGAAGTGGAGCAGGTATATTACTCGTCCTACGAAATCCTGAAAGTGCTGATATGATTTCTTTTCAGCGATTTTTTGCAGTTTTTTTCGACTCCCGCTGTGAAGTAGTCAGCGACAAAGGAGCTGAGATTTCGAGACTTTAGTCGAAGAAAGCCGAACGAATAGTGAGCTGCGAAACATAGGGTTAAGGCGCCTTATAACTCTGAAAAATCTTATATTCTAATAAATAGCAGTCATTTGTCTAAATATTTTGTTATTTCATATACCTCATACCATTAACTCGATAAGAACATTTATATTCGCGCTACAAAGAATTTTAATAAATTATGCAAAAATATATTTACCTCATTTTACTTTTTATTGCCTCTGGTATTGGATTAAATGCCCAACTAATTAAGAATAATTCAGAAGCAAAACACGCTAATAAATTTGAACAATTAGATCCTATATGGCGTTCGCCTAACTCTTATCGTACCGCTGGTGGTGAGCCTGGTCCTGAGTATTGGCAACAACGTGCGGACTATAAAATCAAATGTTCTCTCGATACTAAAAATCAAGTTTTAACCGGTTCAGAGACTATTACATATTACAACAATAGTCCTACAACCATGAAGTTTTTATGGCTGCAACTCGATGAAAACGAACATGCTGCTGATGCTCAAAAGCATAGGCAAAACGCATCTTCTATAAGATCAAAGATGAGCCCTAGAGCTTTAGATGGACTTGAGGTGTGGAGAGGTCAAGATGATTATGGAGTGAATATTCTTAAAGTCACAGACAAAGCAGGTGCAAGATTAAAGTATACAATTAACGGCACAATGATGCGTGTTGAATTACCGAATGAACTGAAGTCAGGAAAGAAGTTTGTCTTTAATATCGATTGGAATTATAAAATGATTGATCGTATTAATAATCCTTCTTGGGGGAGAGGTGGATATGAGTATTTTGAAGATAATGGAAATTATCTTTATACTGTTGTTCAGTGGTTTCCAAGACTTTGTGTATATAGTGATTACGAAGGTTGGCAAAATAAACAGTTTGTAGGAAGAGGTGAGTTTGCATTAAACTTTGGGGATTATGAAGTTGAAATTACTGTTCCTGCTGATCATGTTGTTGGTTCAACTGGTGAATGTCAGAATTACAAAAAAATGTTGACACCTGCTCAATATAAAAGATGGCAGCAAGCACAAACTTCTAGCTCGCCTATCGAAATTGTTACTAAAGAAGAAGCTCTTGCAAACGAAAAAACTCCTGAATCTACTCGTACAAAAACATGGGTTTATAAGGCTAAAAACGTTCGTGATTTCGCTTGGACTTCAAGTAAGAAATTTGTTTGGGACGCGATGGCTCATAAAACAGAACTTAATGAAAAAGTAATGGCGATGAGCTATTATGGTAAAGAGGCGTATCCTATTTATAATAAGTATAGTACTAAAGTTGTAGATCACACGCTAACTACATATAGTAAGTATTCAATTCCGTATCCTTATCCTGTTGCCATTTCAGTAGAAGCGGCGAATGGAATGGAATACCCTATGATTTGCTTCAATCCAGGTCGTGCTGAAGAAGATGGAACTTATACTGAACGTGCTAAAGATGCTGCGATTCTTGTAACGATTCATGAGGTAGGACATAATTATTTCCCTATGATTATTAATAGTGATGAAAGACAATGGGCATGGTTTGATGAAGGATTGAATAGTTTTGTTCAGTTTCTTACTGAGCAGGAATTTGATAATAATTATCCTTCCGGCGGTGGTCCTGCACACCTTATTGTTGATTATATGGATCGTTCGAAAGAACAGCTTGAACCAATAATGACCAATAGTGAAAACATAAAAGATTACGGAAATAATGCTTATAATAAGCCAGCAACCGCTCTGAATATTCTTCGTGAAACAATCATGGGAAGAGAATTGTTCGACTATGCTTTTAAAGAATATTGTGCAAGATGGGCATTTAAACATCCTACACCTGAAGACTTTTTCAGAACAATGGAGGAGGCGAGTGCTGTTGACCTTGATTGGTTTTGGGCAGGATGGTTTTATAGTACGGATGCAGTAGATATATCTATTGATAGTATCGATTGGTATACGGTTGATATGGAAAATAACCCAGTAGCTAAAGTGGATACCTATTCTTATAAAATACCTCCAAGATTAGATCATATTGCTCAAAAGAGAAACAAGGAATCAGGAATGAAGTTTCCTGTTGATGAAGATCCGGATTTAAGAGATATTTACACGAATTACAGACCTTGGGAAGGGCCTGACTCGATGGTAACTTCAATCTATACTAGATATGATAAAGTTTTCACGGATGAAGAGAAGAAAGAGATGTTTGGTGGGAAAAACTATTATCAGGTTCATTTTTCAAACAAAGGAGGATTGGTTATGCCAGTAATATTAGAATGGACTTTTGAAGATGGAACAACTGAGATAGAAAGAATACCTGTTGAAGTATGGAGATTGAATGAAGATAGCTTCAAAAAAGTCTTTGTGAAAAATAAAGTCGTGAAATCGGTTAAGCTTGATCCTTACTTGGAAACAGCAGATGTTAACACTGAAAATAACTCATGGCCTGCTGATAAAGAAGATGTACAAATGGATAGATTCGAGGTATTCAAGTCGAATAAATTTGACGCTGGATTGAATCCTATGCAAAAAGCAGCAAAGAGAAAAGCAGATAAGACGGACGAGTAAGTTATAGCTTATAACGAAATCTTATCGAAAGAAAAAGGGGCTTAGTTTATTAACTAAAGCCTCTTTTTCTTTTTGTATTACTTTAATTGTTTTTCCCAAGTAGAAAGTACAATCACCAAACCGTTGTAAAAGTTTATCGTTTAATTACGATTGTTCCAGCAATTTTATCGTGAATAGCTTGACTGTAAAAGTCCGAATAAATAGTTAATAGAGTAATAAAGCCTAATATGATTTTAGAAAGGAATCTTAAAAGCGCTTTAAAGAAATTGATTGATTGTTCGGATTCTTCTTCTTTGAATTGCTTAGCATTAACAACTTTACTTCCCATAATTAATTGACCTATGGTTCCACTAAAAGTCACGGAAATTGGTTCGTACAAAACAATGAGTAACAAAGCAATTCCCTTAATTTTAGGTGAATCAATAGAAAATAAATCCATGAAATATGATACGGTAAAAAATAGAATTATAATTATTCCACCGTCTATTAGGTTTGATTTTACTCGAGTTATAAAACTTGGTTTGTCTATGAAGTATTTTAGAGATGATGACATGCTAAACATATATTGAATGCGAATATAGAAGTTTTAATACAGATTGCACTTTATAATTGCGGTTAAAATTCAGTAATTATCGAAGGATAAAACTTAATTTTTCCGTCATTATAGGGTTCAATCTGTATAAATTTGGGTTTAACCCAAAATTTTAAATTATTAAGTGCAAAAAACAAGGCCCTCAAAAGAGAGCCTCGAATTAAATGTTTCATAACGATGTTAATTGACATTAATTTTAACAATGTTAAGAGTATGTATTAGATGAATTTATAATACGAACAACTTGATTTATGTTATGTGGGTTGTATTCGATTGGTAATGAAGGGTATAGTAAGTTATATAATATTATTGATAGATGAAAGTATTTCGACATTAAGTTCATAATGTTTTTATTTACCTTTGAATTCTTTAGTTTGATTTATTCCGAAAAGCAGAAAATATTTATCTAAATAATTGTATTGAAATCTTATACGTATGACATTTATTTGTAATATATTTACATAAATTTAGATTTTCATGCGATTAAAACATTTAGTCTTTTTTCTTACTAGTTTACCTTTTTTGGCTCAAGCCCAAATTCCAGATAGTGTCTTTTATGACTTGATTCAAACGAATATTTCTGATGCATCTTCTTATCTGTATTATCCTACATTAACTGATAAGTATGAAAATAATCCAGGTGGAATGAATTCAGAGGAATCATTACATTTATACTTCGGAAGAAAATTTCAAAACTTCTACGATCCTGTAAATAATCATACTTTATATGATGATGTTACGAATTCATTTTACTTCGATCTAGGAGATTCTGTCGATTATCAAGCAATTCAAGACCTTTGTTTGCAAATTTTGGAAGACGAGTTGATCAATCTTAATATTCAAAAGACATTGATTTATGTTTCTAAAATGTTACAAGATCCTAATCATGATTTATATTATAGTCAGTATCAAACAGCCATTGCAGGTATACTTGAAAGTCAAGATTATATCGATGATTTTGCTAGTTTTTTAATTACTAATAATGATGATGTGATGCATGTTCTTCAAATAAAAGACTGGAAATATCTAGGTGAAATGAAAGTTGAAAATAGAGAAGAAAAAGTTAAAATAGAAAATAACAATCAAGTGCAATGGATTAATTTCAACATTGGGCCCGAACTTGATTACCTTTCCAATATGTAAAAAGATTAATTTTATTGACTTCTTAATGAGTGTAAATTCATTATTTGTTGTCTATTAATTGGTATTAAATGTCATTTTTAAGAACAATTGATACAGATTGTTTTTTATAATATGATTACATTTGCATTGCAAATTATTATAGTTATCATAAGTTTTATTTAACTTATTGGCTGGTTGTGTTTTATATATTATCATTATTTTTAATATATTTGCACTTCCTAAACCCGAAATTAATATGTATAAGATCTCTCTCCTAGCATCTTTTACGATGTTATTGATGTTTTCTTCCTGCACCAAAATGACAATGGTGCCTGTAGATGAAATTGATACTGCTTTAAAGCAGATGGTTAGAAATGCAGCCGAAGATAACACTTTAGAATATTGGATTCTTCCTGAAAGCGATGATTACGAATCCATACCTCAAGACCCTAAAAATCCACTTAATCAAGAAAAAATTGAACTCGGAAAATTGTTGTTTTTTGAGACAGCATTTGGAACCGAGGCTGCAGATGTAGAAAGTATTGCAACTTACAGTTGTGCAACTTGTCATTTGCCCTCTGCTGGATTTAGGCCGGGTAGTGCTCAAGGAATTGCAGATGGTGGAGTTGGTTTTGGAACCAACAGAGTGAAAAATACATCTTATGACGAAGTTGATATGGATGTCCAAGGTGCAAGACCTTTAAGTTTACTTAATGTCGCATTCGTTGAAAATACAATGTGGAATGGATCTTTCGGATCTTTCGGAGTTAATGAAGGTACAGAACATTTATGGGTAGATAAACTGGGTTTAAACAATCTAGGTACTCAAGGGATGGAATCTCAAAATATTGACGGAATCGAAACGCATAAAATGCACTACGATTTAGAAGCAATAGAAACGAATGGTTATAAAGATCTTTTTGACCAAGCGTTCCCAGATTTCCCTATTGAAAATAGATATTCTGATACAACAGCATCTTTTGCATTGTCTGCATACTTAAGAACACTTTTTCCTAATAAAGCTCCTTTTCAAGATTGGTTGAAAGGTGATCCATTCGCGATGTCGGACGAAGAAAAAGAAGGCGCAATGTTATTTTTCGGAAAAGCAGCTTGTACGAGCTGTCACACAAGCCCTGGACTTTCATCTTTAGAATTTCATGCGTTAGGTGTATATGACATGTATCAGAGACCTAGTTTCGGTACTAGTGCTGCTGATTTAAGAAATTTCGGTAGGGGAGGATTTACTGGTTTAGCTGAAGATAATTTTAAGTTCAAAGTACCGCAATTATATAATATGCGAGATACTAAATTTTATTTTCACGGCGCTTCTCATACTAGCATACGAAGTGTTGTCGAATATTTCAACGAAGGAATAGGGGAAAACCCCAATGTCCCCGCTGAACAACTTTCTGAAAAATATAATCCTTTATTCCTTACTGATGAGGAGATGGATCAGTTGACTTCATTCCTTGTTAATGCATTGCGTGATCCTGATCTCATGCGTTATCAGCCTGACGAGGTGCTTTCAGGTAATTGTTTTCCGAATGCTGACTTTGAAAGTAGACTAGATTTAAACTGTCAATAATTTATTCTTAATCTTTTGGGCTTTAAGCCCAAAATCTATGTTAGTTTTATTCACTATAAAGAGAATAAACTCTAGTTATATGGCTATTCTTTTTTAAAGGACGCAGCTGTTTTATACCATTCTTGCTTTAGAATTTCACATACATTCAAGTTTATAAAACCTAATAATTAGTTAGAAATACTCATGACAGCGTATGTATCCTAGCGTTTTCTGTCTTATACTTGATTTAATAATTTTTGTAATTAAAGTGAAACCTTAAAACATAATTGGTATGACTTCCGCTTTTCTCCCTTATTTCACTAGAATAATTAATAAATTTAACCGCAATTACATAGTACAACCTGAATTAGATAAAATATTGATTGTTTATAAAATAGGGTCCATAACTATTTTAAAATAATTTATTTTCTGTCCGAAGGATTTCAAAAAGTAGATTGTCTTATAGATGTAATACAGATTCTGCCATTATATGGTTAAATCTTTATAAGAAATTGGTTGAATAATGTGTTTTTATAATGTTTTTTATGGGTAGCAAGAGTTTATTTTTATATAAAAATAAGCTTTTATGAAAAGGGGATAACTTTCAATAGTTATCCTCTTTATTTTTTCTTTCCACGGTTAGGATAGGTTTTGATTAATTCTTCTCGCATTTTTCTTTTAGCTCTTTGCAATAAGGATTCTACTGCTTTTAAAGATGTTTCCATAACATTCGCTACTTCTTGTCTGGGAAGTTCTTCAATATAACTCAATATGAATGCTGTTTTTTGTGTCTCAGGTAAACAATCCATAGCTTTAAATAAAGCCGATGTATTTTCCTTATTTTCCATTAAAACTCCTGGATGCACAAAGTCAACCGCTTGATTTTCTTTCGCCTCTCCTCCAAAAATAGACCGCTTTTTATTCTTTTTGATGTGATTAAGTGAAGTGTTGATTGCAATTCTGTAAATCCATGTACTTAGCTTTGAATCGCCCTTGAATGTAGATGCTTTACGGAATATTTTAACGAATACTTCTTGTGTGATTTCTTCTGCGTCTTGTACTATTTTGGTGTAACTTAATGCGGTATTATATACCAAACTAGAATATTCATTGTACAGCGTGGCAAAGGCTTTTTGGTCTCCTTTGATAATCGCTTCTATGTTTATATCCTTTAAGTTCAAATGTTCTTTTTTACTATATGCTTTTCTGTACAATTATGGATTTTAGTAAAGAAATTATCTGCTATTTCCTCATTATTTTGTGGGTTGTTATATAATATTAGAAGGCCTTATACTTCAATTGTTTAAGAATTTAGAAGTCTATTTATGAATTATTAAATTCAATAATAAATAGCATTATTATGCTATTGAACTAATTACTTTTTAGAAAACTTTTGTTTGTGTGCATTAATACCTAGGGAAGGTAAAGAAGCTAAGAAATATTTCCGTTTCATTTTGTATATATTATGTTTTGAATATAGGGTATGACAATTAAAACTTTGTTTTCCTTCGGTAAATTTATTGAATTTTAATATTTAATTGAAATAACTGTTTCAGGTCAGGTCTTTTAGATCACGGAATCGAATTTTGGCTTCAAGCCAAAAAATAATACTGAATTAGATTTATTAAACGGGCTTGTTTTCAACTGAATATTTAGTGCTTTATGATGATTCTCTTAAATGCTAAAACTTGATTTTCATTTAGTATTCTTGCAAAGTATAGACCGTCTGAATAACTGGAAATATCAATAAATGCTTGACTATCATGAGCGTTAATTGCTTTTTTAGAAACAAGAGTTCCGTTGCTTTGGAATAATTCGATATCCGAAGCAACAGCTTGGTTAAAGTCAATTATTAGCATGTCTTTTGCTGGATTAGGATAAGCAAAATATGTGATGTGATAAGTTCAATTACACTCGTTGTAACACCTTCTGGTGCATTGGGCCCAACGTCCTCTGTTGTCAAAGGACGAAATCTTACTGATTCGGAACTGAAATGATCTGCACCTGGATTACTTAGAGATGGTCTTGTTTGGCCATCAATATCTTGGACTATTTCGTCAAAACCTATAACCTTATTATACTTTGGACTAGAGCTTGTTGTTCTCCATATTCCCAAATCTTCATCAAAAGATAAAAATGGATCTTCCTCTATACTTTCTGTAGTTGAGAATGATGTAGTTGTAGCGCCTTCTATTATACTTGCTCCCTCCGTAGGATACATGAGATTGTTTGACCAAGATATATTATCACCTTGATCATTTGCAGGTTCCATGATTGTTACGAGGCTGTTTTTGGAACTAGTAATAAGATTATTCATTATAGTTATATCTTTTAGGTCTTTGTTATAGTTATTGTTATTATCAAATCCTATTTCTATTCCATTATCGTTATTTACAAGTGTATTAAATGCGATAGTCACTCTTTCAGCTCTAAAATGCTTTGTTAAATTTGAACTTTCTCCATCAATTGCATCACCTTGAGTAAGTGTAATAGGGGCATCCCATCGAGTTCCTGTTAATCCTTCCATGTAATTATTAATAATCAAGTGATCAGTTCCATAGATTCTTATTCCACCTGTATAT
>CAZMKA010000041.1:21043-23009 GCA_964566605.1 uncultured Saprospiraceae bacterium
GTATATAAGGTAGCGCCATCAGGTGAAATTCCTATTTCTTTCCCATTCCCCAAAAAGTAATTTCCTTCAATGTGATTTCTATTTCCATGCCGTAATGACAATGTTCCGTAACTTCCTATAAACGTATTATGCTTTACCGCATTATCACATGATTTAACAGAGATGATTTCAGGATCACCATCACAATCTTCAAATAAATTAAATACAACTGTAGTAAATCCGCTGCTTTCAGACATTTCACTCCATCCAATACGAATCGATTCTTGTTCATTTACGGCTCTTGGTCCATTATTTCTAAAGTAGTTGTGATCAATCCGATCATATTGAGATTGATGATAAATTTCATTTCCTCCGTTCTCCTCAAAGGATCCATCTGTAGTAATATAATGTCCTGGCGTTTCTTTATTTTGAAATATATTGTGATCAATTCGGTTGTGATGGCTTGGATATTGAAAAGGCCAGGTGTTGTCACTCCAGAAACCACCTACAAATACCCATTTAATTGACTCTGTAGTTTTTAATTCAAAGACATTTCTTGTGATTCTTATGTTATTACAACCTTCCAATTTCACTAAAGTATCTTCTCCTTCTCCATCAAATACAAATCCTTCTAAAACTACATATGCTGACTTTTTAAAAACGAAATGTGATTCTCCTGTCAAGGTAACTCCACCTATTGTTTCAGCTTTAATGATAATGGGATTATCTTCAGTTCCTTGTACTTCGAAACTAGATTCAAAGTCATTATATGTGCCGTCTTTGACAAGAAATATACCTCCATTACTTGATGCATTAACAGCATCAGCTAAATCGTCAGGATCTGTAAAAGTCTGTCCATTAATGGAAATTGAATTGAGAAGAAAAGTGAATAGAAATAGTCATTTAATGTATTTCATACAAACGTCATATTGATATAAGACATAAATATAAGAAATATGATAATTGATTTTAAGAAGCAATAAAAAAGAGGAAGTCTTCTAAAAGAAAACTTCCTCTATTTTAATTGTTTAATTGGTAGGTTCAGTAAATAATACTCTTATTAATTACTTAACTACAGTAAATATAATGTTTTCACTTTGGTTATTCAAAGAAAGTATGTAAGTTCCATTTGTTAAAGTTTTGACATCTAGAGTTTTAATTCCCTCATCTGTCAAAGAATTTGAGTCAAATTGAATATCCATTACCTTGAAACCTAATGTGTTATATATTGTTGCGTTTTCAATAGATTCTAGTGAATTTGATTGAATATTTAATACAGGATTTGATAAACTAACAGGATTGGGATATAAAATTGTTTCGCTTTCTTTATCAAAGCTAACAATTTCTACTTGTGTGAAATCGTACTTTCCGTCAAAGTCTACTTGCTTAATTCTGTAATAAAAAGATCCTCCTGTATAAATTCCATTGTCAGTAAATTCATATTCACTTATTTCAGCTGAATTGTTTTTACCTTCAATTTGACCTATTTTATTATAGTTTCTTCCATCAATAGAACGCTCTATTTCGAAATGACTATTATTTGTTTCTGATGCTGTAGCAAAAGTAAGGTGAGATGCTCTATCTTTTTCATTCGCATTGAAGTATAACCATTCTACTGGTAACGCAGCATAAGAAACCATGTATTCAGCTTCTGGAGAAGCAACATCTGCCTCATCAAAAACCACATAATTAAATGTAGTACTTGTTTGTGCAGGATTACCATTAAATACGATTTCGAATAATGAAGGATCGTAATTGTCAATGATAAATGGATTCGTTTCACTGATAGGGTTGATTCCATCTTCACCTACTGTAATTGTTACACCATTATAAACTAAATCATTCCCATTGGCTGGTAATGAAGTAATACCAAATTTATTCGTACTACCTAAAGTACCATCTTCAGGATCCGTTCCAGATAAATCACTAGTTATTCCACTTCCAACATTCAAGCTTGAATTTGCATCAGGATTTCCTATTACAAAGT
>CAZMKA010000042.1:0-13486 GCA_964566605.1 uncultured Saprospiraceae bacterium
TTTACAATGACTATCAATTTGAATTTTTAGGTAATCAAGATGATTTTTCTTTTCAATTGTTCAGTGGAGTAGAAGATTATAACCTTAAAGTTGATTTTGATTATTTCGTGAATAATAAACATGCTGTTAAATTTGGTGCTACAGCAACACACCACACATTAACACCAAGTACAGTTTCAGCAAGCGCTGGTGATGTTGATTTTAAATCGACAATCGCACCTAAATATGCGTTAGAAAATGCCATTTATGTTAAGGATGAATGGAAAGTAAATACAAGACTAAGCTTAGACTATGGCTTGCGTTATTCTGTCTTTACTCAATTAGGTCCATATACTCGAGATGATGAAACAAGTTTCGAACCGTGGGATGCAGTTAAAACTTACCAGGGTCTAGAACCTCGAATTTCTGGAAAGTATTCTATTACTAGTTCTCAATCGATAAAAGCGGGAATAACTCGAACAAATCAATATATCCACCTTGTAAGTAATTCATCATCTACTTTACCCACTGATGTTTGGTCGCCTTCAACGGAAAGAGTTAAACCACAAATCGGCCTCCAATATGCCGTAGGATATTTCATGAACTTTCTTGATAACAGTATAGAAACATCTATCGAGTTCTATTACAAAGACTTAAAGAACCAATTGGACTATTCGGAAACGGCTGTTACAGAGATTGGTGTTGATGAAGAATTGAAATTCATTTCAGGGATAGGAAGAGCATACGGAGCAGAATTATTCATCAAGAAATCAAAGGGGAAGTTCAATGGATGGATAGGGTATACTTTAAGTAGGACAGAACGTTCATTTGATGATATAAATAATGGTGAATGGTTTCCTGCAGTTTATGATAGAACGCATGATTTATCAATAGTTACAAACTACCAGATATCTCCACGGTGGGACGCGAGTGCAGTTTTTATTTATGGTACTGGACAAGCATTTACACCACTCGCTGGAATATATAACATAGAAAATACATTAAATTTTTTTTACGGGCCTAGGAATAGTTCAAGATTACCTGATTACCACAGAGCTGATATCTCGTTCAATTACAATCCGAAACCGAATGCAAATAAAAAGTTTACGGGGTCATGGTCATTTGGGATTTACAATATTTACAATAGGAAAAATCCTTTCTTTACATATTTTGAAGAAGCGGAATCTAGTACGGCTACTGCGCCTTCTTTAGATAGCTATAAAGTGACTATATTTCCTTTTATTCCTAGTGTTACATACAATTATAAATGGAGACAAAAAGTAAAAAAATGAGAATATTAATTCCTTTCTTATTGGCGATTTTCTTCTGCTTTTCGTGTCAAGAAGAGTTTATTCCTGATTTTGCAGACGAAGAGCCTACTGTAGTTATTGAAGGTTATATACAGGCAGGTCCGCAGGCTAATCCTATAATAGTTACTTTAGGTAAAACCTATCCCTTATTTCAACAAGATAATATTCAAGGTCCTGAGTTGTTTTTAGGAGGCGCAGAAATGTGGGTTTCAGGAAATGGAGGAATGGTACAATTAACAGAAATATGTTCAAATGCACTTGATCCAGAGATTAAGGAACTACTTCTTGAAACATTGGGTCTTGATAGTACGTTTTTTGAAGTTGACCTATGCTTCTACACTGACTTAGCTAATGAAATAGAAGCGATAGCAGGTGAAGAATATGAGCTAATTGTAGAATTTGAAGATAAAGAGTTGTCATCAATGACAACAATTCCGCCATTCATTCCTGTAGATTCTTTCAATCTTTTCAATCCAGGAGTATTGGAAGATAAAAGACAGCTTAATGGTTTTTTAACAGATCCTCCAGGTGAAAATTACTATCGATTGAAAATTGGACTTAATGGAGGTCCCTTACAGAATCTGTTTAGTGTAGTTGATGATTTATTATTTGATAATCAATCTTTTGAATTTCCTGTAAATAATCAACCTGACCCTGATGCGGAAGACTTCAATCCAGCTACAGCAGGTTTATATACTGTGGGAGATACAGTTCTTATTCAATGGCAAACAATCGATCATGCTCAATATGATTTTTGGAATACCTTGGAATTCGCAAGAAATAATCAAGGTCCTTTTGCTTCCTATACTCGTGCAGATTCCAATATTGAGGGAGGAATAGGTGTGTGGGGAGGTTCTTCCGTAGGATATTACACTGTGTTTATTGAGTAATAAAGTTTTAGGTGTTTTTCTTTTTGGGCTTTAAGCCCAAAATTAATTTATATATTCCATATAAGAGATATGACCAAACAAGGATTATAATCTCTATTACAAGAATGTAATATGGCCATTCAGGAAAGGTAGAATATTGCGTCTTACCTGGAGGTTTTGCATTTAGGTACATGTAATTTCCATCGACAAGAAGGTTAATGAAAAATATAACGAGCGCCAATAGATTAATAATGAGAATACTTCGCCATATGTCGCTATGCTTAATTTTCCATTTCCAAATTAGAACAGGGTAAAGCGCCAGTGTTACTAAAAACATATGCACAACCCAATATCTAATAGCATCCCAATGAAATAAACTTGTCTCGATTGTTGGTGTAAAATTAGCTTGTGAGCAGCCTAGAATAATCCAGAAAAACACTATCGACCAAAGATTTCTTGATAAGTAGAAAAAAATAAATACAAGGAAAATAGGTAAGAAGTTACAAAGATGAAACGGTAAATCAACTGATGCATCAAAACTGCCTTCAAAAAGTTTTATCGGTATTTTGATTAACTGAAAGAAAACTAAAACACTTGAAAATAAGATTAAAACCTTGCGTTGTTTTAGGTAAGTCCACTTCTTAGTGCCAACAAATAATATAAGTGAAATTACTACGCCGAGAAATAATATGATCCCATGTTCAAACGAGTATGCTGTGAATTCATGTACATTAGAAAATAAGGAGTTGATATTCATACTAATCCAAATCTAATTAAAATTAATTTATTTGGCTTGTGTTTGAGCTAAATTGCGTAATGATCAATAAAATCATGAACTACATTATATCAAACTTGAGTATAATGAAACTCGAATATTACTTTATACAAAGATGATTTTATAGATTATCTTTGTGCCTAAATGTAAAAAGATGAAAGAGAAGGAAATAAAAGTTACAGTCAGATTGGATGATAAAAATGTACCTGAAGATATTAGTTGGAGTGCTGATGATCAAAGTGAGGCAGTGAAAGGTAAAGCATTTTTATTATCTGTGTTTGATAAGCAATCTTTAGATACCTTAAAGATTGATCTGTGGACAAAAGAGATGCAAATACACGAGATGGATCGGTTTGTATTCCAAACATTAAGAGGAATAACAGATACATATTATAAAGCAACAAATAATGCAGAGTTAGCTAATGAAATGCAAAGATTTGTTCACTATTTTGGTGAAAAAACTGGCTTGATAGAAGAGGGGGACTCAAAGTAATAACGTCTTATTTGTCAATAACCAGTTGTTTATACATTGTATTAGTTACTATATAAAAGTAAAAGAAATGTAACTTTCTTGCTTACATATTAAAAATATTTATATATTTGTAGAGTTCAAATTAAGAAACCTACAACATAAAATGCAAGATCCAGTTACCCAACGTTTTATTATTGCTCATAATGAAATACTGTCAGCTAATCTAGTTAGATCTAGTAGACAATTTGCTATAAAATTGGAATATCTTCCTCAGAGTTTAAGTGAAATTTTAAAAGGTAGAAGAAAGGTTCCTCTTGATTTACTCAGAAAAATGTGCATTGAATTTGATATATGTTCTAAATATTTGATTGAAGGAATTGGTTCGCCATTTAAGTCGGACGAGAACAGAGAAAGAGATAACAATGTTCTTATGGTAGTGACGGATGATTCTAACAATGAACGTATTGTGCATATTCCTTATAGAGCTCAAGCTGGTTATGGTGGCCAATTAGCTAATCCTGAATATTTCGATGAATTACCTACATATACACTTCCATTCGATAATTTAAAGGGAGGTACATTTAGATCTTTTGAAATAGCAGGGGATAGTATGGAGCCTACATTATATCAAGGCGATAAATTAGTTTGTGCATTTATAGAACCTGAGTCATGGCGCTCAAGAGTAAAAGATTTTCATGTATATATAGTTATAACTAACTATGACATAGTTGTTAAAAGAATTGAGAATAGAACACACATTGATGGTACGTTTATTTTACATTCAGATAACGATTATTATCCGCCTCGCGTGTTAAATGGAGATGAGGTAAAAGAGATATGGTATCCTCGTTTAAAGATGTGTTCATTCATGGCTTCGCCCAAAAATGTAAGGAATTCATTTCACAATGAAATAGATAATTTAAAAGATACCATTAGTTCGCAGAATAGCTTAATCAAAGAATTAAATTCTACAATCGAAAAGTTATTAAAGTTAAATAGATCAAGATGAAAAAAAGGATAAAGGGTACCATGGTATACCAGAATCTAGAAGGAGGTTTTTGGTCTATTATTACAGATGAAAATGAAAAACTAAAGCCAATAAGTGTTCCTGTTCAACTTCAAGAAAACAACAAGCGCGTTGAATGTGTCATAAATGCGGCAATTGAAGAGTTTTCTATAAATATGTGGGGAAAATCAATAAATATTTATACTTTTGTTACAGGTTAAGTGTTAACATTGTTTTAAGACATATAAAAATAAAAAATCTACATATTCGTCTATATTAAAAGTTTAATTTTTTTTCTATAAGATTTATTGAAATTGATATAGTACTTTATTTGTTAAAGTATTTCATATTACATATATTTGCTATACGTTTTGTGGGGAAAAGTTCTCATTAAGGGTATTTTTATCAAAGTTTAAGGCCGCATGGGGATGCGGTCTTTTTTATTTTATAGTAATTTAGATTTAATTCCAATCTACAAAGAATTGAAATGCTTATTAAAGCAAGTTATATTTTTGATAATTGAAATCTTGATGAATGACTGCGGAAATTGACAAAACATTTTAGAAAATTATCTACTAAAAAGTCCTTTTTTACGCTCTACAGTAGCTTTTGGTTTAATAGATTCTGTAAGTTCTTTAGAAATTGAACTTGAAAGCACTTTTATATATGATTTTGAACTTTCAATAGTTACAAAGTTTCCTTCTATCTTATTTACTTTACCTACTATTCCTGAATTTGTTACAACTTCATCTCCTTTAGCTACTCCTGTTGAAAATTTCTGTTGTTCTTTTTGCTTTTTCACTTGAGGTCTTATCATAAAAAGATAAAATACAAGTATTATCGCGCCAATTAAAAAAATATTTAAGTTCCCTCCAGATGGTGCAGCTGCTTGCAAAAACAAAATTCCTAAGTCCATATTTAATCTTTTAAAATTTCAGCAATGATAGTCAATTCTGTTGTATTGGGATATGCATTGCTAGTAACAATAATTTTTTTCTCTTGTAGACCGCTTCTATTTTTAGGGTCATAATTAATTTTGATTTCCCCACCTTCTCCAGGCTCAATTTTCCCTTCATCGTAAGAAGCTACTGTACATCCGCAACTTGTTTTTACATTCATAAGGTATAAGTTATGTTCGGATGTATTTGTAAATGTAAAGCTATGACTTTGTTTATCTTTCTCTGTTAGCGTTCCAAAGTCATGAATAGGGAGATCGAATGTGATACGCGGCATTTTTGTACTATCTAAACTACCATCTTTGTTCACAGGAGTTCTTAAGTATTCAGCATAATTTTCTCCTCCTAGTTCAGTTAATATAGGATCTTTCTCCTCTGCTACATTGTCATTCTTGCACGAATAAATAGAAAGAAACAATAAAAATATAAGTGTATATCTCAAGTTATTATTTTTTTGCAAAAGTAGGTGTTCCCACCGAATTTATGCATTGATATTTGAATTTTTGACGACTCGAACGCAAATACTTTTACTTACAGGCGTATTACTTTCTTTAGCTACTAAATCTATTGGAACTAATGGGTTAGCTTCTGGGAAATAAGCTGCAACATTTCCTTTTGGTATGTTGTATGGTATTGCTTTAAACCCATAAATCATTCTTTTTATACCATTGTATTTGCTGAAGATGTCTACTTTTTCATATTGATTAAGCTTTAATTCTTCCATATCACTCATATTCATAAGTAGGATTTTACGACCATTTTGTATACCTCTATATCTGTCATCTAAACCATAAATAGTGGTATTGTATTGATCATGTGATCGAACTGTTGTTAATAGAAAGTCTTTATCTGTTCTATTAATTTCATCGAGCTCATTAACTGTGAAGATTGCTTTTCCACTTGTAGTAAATGATCTATCTCTTGCAGGATTAGGTAAGTAGAATCCATTAATATCTCGAATTCTAGTATTATAATCGTGAAAGCCATTTATTACTTTCGAAATTTGATCTCTTATTTTGTCATAATCATCAGCATACTCTAACCAGTTTATATGAGAGTATTTAGCTGCAAGAGTATGATGTGCCATATTAGCCACTATTTCTACCTCACTCATTAAATTTTCTGATATCGGAGGTAATACACCTTTGGAACTACTCACTTTGCCCATACTATTTTCAACAGATACAAATTGATAGCCTGATTTTTGCTCATCAACTTCAGACCTTACTTTACAAGGTAAAATAAGCGCTTCATCTCCTGTAATAAGATGTGATCGATTTGGCTTTGTTGAAACATGAACTGTTAAAGCACATTTTTTCATTCCTTTTGCAACTAAGTCAGTGTCTGGAGTTGCTGATAAAAAATTACCACCCATTGCAAAAAACACTCCAGCTTTGCCATCTGCAAGTGCTTTTATACTGTCAACAACATCGTAACCATGTTTGGTAGGACTTTCAAATCCGAATGCTTTACCTAGTTTGTCATGAAAAGAATTATTCATTTTCTCCCATATCCCCATTGTTCTATCTCCTTGGACATTACTATGTCCTCTCACCGGACAAGTACCTGCACCTTCTTTTCCTATACTTCCCTTCAATAGTAATAAGTTAACTATTTCTTGAATAGTGGCAACACCATTAACATGTTGTGTAATTCCCATTGCCCAGCAAATAATGATTTTATCATTTTTTGCAAGTAAGTCAACTAATTGATTAACCTCTACTTCACTTATACCACAACGATTATAGCATTCATCGATATCGATGTTATCGATATTTTCATAAAAGGAATCGTATCCATTTGTGAACTGATCAATAAATTCTTGGTCAAATACTTTTTCACCCGCTTGATGTTTTTGTTTTAATTTGTATAAAACCAATTTCAAAAGAGCTAAATCACCATTTATTTTAACTTGAAGATATAAGTCAGTTAAATTTAATCCACCTGTGAGAATCCTCTTGGGTTTTTGAGGATTAATGTATCTCAATAATCCAGCTTCTTTTAATGGATTTATACTTACTATTTTCCCACCATTTTCCTTACACTTTTCTAGTGCACTTAACATTCTTGGATGGTTTGTCCCTGGGTTTTGACCGATGACAAGGATCAATTCTGCCTTATTGAAGTCTTCTAGTTTTACGGATCCTTTACCTATTCCTACGGTTTTGGAAAGTGCAGTTCCTGAGGATTCATGACACATATTGGAACAGTCGGGAAGATTGTTTGTGCCATATGCTCTTATGAATGCTCCATACAAGAATGCAGCTTCATTACTGGTTCGTCCAGAAGTGTAGAATATAGCTTCATCAGGAGAGTTTAAGCTGTTTAGTTTTTGGGCTATAAGCCCAAAGGCATCGTTCCACTCTATTTTTTCATAGTGAGTACCGCCTTTTTTTAAATACATGGGCTGTGTAATTCTTCCGCTTTTTCCTAAGTTGAAATCAGACCATGTGCTTAATTCGTCAATACTATGCTTAGCCCAAAAAGAAGTATCTGCTTTAGTTTTAGTTGCTTCTTCAACTAAGGCTTTTATCCCATTTTCACAGTATTCACCAACTGCCGAACGTTCATCATCAGGATCTGGCCAAGCACAACCTGGACAATCGAAACCTTCTTTTTGATTCATTTTCAGACTAGCTTTCAATGCTTTTGGCATATCCATATAACGGTTCATCTGTTTCAATGATTCCAAAACAGCAGGCATACCTACTGCTTTTGTCTTAGCTTTTGTTGATATAGTCTTGTCACTCGATTCGGGCGCTCTATGATTCATATTATTCTTTTATTCTGTTTGACCCACAATATACATTATAGCTTTTATCCTTGCAAAAGCCTATCAAACAAATACTTTGGGCGTAAGCCTCTTCAATTGCTAAACTTGTAGGTGCTCCTTTTGCAATGATTATCGGAATACCTGCTTTAGCTGATTTTTGAACTAATTCAAAACTAATTCGCCCACTCAATAATGCAATAGAATTAGTTAGTGGAAAATGGTCTTTCATAAATGCGCTACCAATCAATTTATCAAGTGCATTATGCCTACCTACATCTTCCATTCGCTCTATAAATTCCAGTGAGTCATTAAGCAATACTGCGGAATGCATTCCACCTGTTTTCTCAAAAATACCTTTTTCTTGAAAGATGATTTCTTGAATTCCAAATATCTTTTTTGCTTCTATCTTGAGAGTGCTAGAATAGGGTAGATAGTTCGTTTCAGATTCTAAATCTGTTAAGTTTTTCTTGGAACAAACGCCACAACTTGAGGAGGTAAAGAAGTTTCGAGTTACTGAATTTAGCGTGTAATCGTTTTCTTGTGATAAGAGAACCTCGATTCTATTGTCTTTGTTTTTGATTTCAAGAACCTCGTTTTTATCCTTGATGATTCCTTCTGTAAAAAGGAAGCCGAAAACGAAAGCTTCGTCATTGCCAGGAGTCCGCATGCTCACCACAAAATTTTGTGATTTTAAAGAATTTTCATTTTTACGCAATACTATCTGTAGTGCTTTTTCTTCACTTACAAAGTCAATGATACTAGTAGAACTGAAATGGTTTTTATCCTTTTTTTTATAGGTTTTTATTTCGAAAGTTGGAATTATAGATTGCTTAGACATATGCCACCAAGTTATCGAATTATAGTGACATCTCCTGTTCTTTTGATTAATTCACCTGTAATAGAAATGTACTCAATGTAATATGCATAAACACCTGTTAGTGCTGGTTGACCTTTGAAATTACCATACCATTTCATTGATTCGTCTGTTGCTAAAACATTTTCAGTCTTGAATACTCTCTCTCCCCAACGGTCATAAATACTGAAAATATTTACATTTTGTATTTTCTCTAAATCACCGAAAACACTAAAGTACTCATTCTCGCCATCATCATTCGGCGTGAATACATTCGGAATATAAATCGGATTCTCCAAGATTCTTATCTCTATCTCCGCTTGATATATGCATCCATCTTTATCAATTACCGTTACCATATAAGTCACATCTTCAAGCGTATTACTTACTGGATTTAAACAATCTGTACAGGATAAACTTTCGTTGGGTGACCATGTAATAGATTCGATATTCTCAGGAATAATTCCTGTTTCTACAATCAGTTGTTGTGATGTACCTGCGAAAATTACAAATGGGCCATTTGCGGATAATTCGAAATCTAGTAAAGAAACAATTTCAGCATCCAAAGAGTCTGCACATTCGTAAAAGTCTTGTACAACAACCGAATATTCACCCGAGTTTAAGTCGGTGAAAACAGTTTCACTTTGGTAAGTAATTCCTCCATCTATTGAAAAAGCGTAAGGCTCAGTTCCTCCGATTATACCAGTAATCTCAATATTTCCAAATGGATTAAAACAGTCTGGATTGTCAGTCTCTATTTCAATATTTGAAATATCGGGTAATTGCTCGACTATACTTTCGGAAGTCGTTTCACAACCATTATCTAAATTTGTTGCAGTTGTAAAATATGTTCCAGCTTGTAAAGCTATTATTTCTTTTCCTGTCTCGCTTGAAAGATCTGTACCATTTGATTCCCATAAATAGAAGTAATCATTATCTTGCTCATTTGTAATTGTTACAGATGTTTGATTACAACTCAAAATTCCATCGTTTAACTCAATAATAGGTTGGGCAAAGTCACTATTAATTTGTACTTCAGTTGTATTCGTACAGCCATTATTTCCTTCTACTGTTAAGACATACAATCCACCTTCATTAATTTGTGGTTCTAATTCGCTACTGATAAAACCTGATGGCCCATTCCATTCAATTGATGCGAAATCACTAGGACTTAAATTCACGCTTAGATTAATTTCGGGTATGTAACAATTGATAAGACTATCGGGGCTGTTTATTTCAATGAGATCAAAATCTTCAAGAACGTCAAATACTTGTTCTTGGGTACATCCATTTTCTGTAGTCACAGTAAGTTGATACGTTCCAGCTTCATTCGTTTCTATAGAATTTCCGTTATCCGTATAATACCCTCCATTCCATTCATATACTGTAGAATTGGAATAAGGTGTATTGATCGTGATTGCAGTAGTAGGATTATTACAATCTAATACATTACTTACATCTGCTTCTATCGGCAAAATACTCGTATCTACAGTGATTTCAATAAATGCTGTTGTGTCACAGAAATTTTGTCCTATTACTTCTACGGAATATATGCCTCCTTCATCAATTACGGGATTCATTTCATTGCTAAATGATTCATTGTTTAGAGACCAATTATATACATTCTCAACATTCGAATCAACAAGTTCTAGAGTCGCTTCTAGTTTTGCACAATTCAATGTGTCATTGAAAACAGCTATATCAGGTGTCGTTAAATTATCATTTATTTCTATGTTGTTTACTGTAATACAGTCTTCGTCCGATATGATTTCAAGCGAATATACACCTGCGAAATCAATTACTGGGTTTTGTTCTGAACTTGTAAATCCACTCGGTCCTGTCCAATTATATGTTAAGTTGCTAAAGCTAGAAATAGCGTTTATCACAAAATCTTTATCCTCACAAGTAATTAGTTCTCCTGTCAATTCAAGATCTGGACTCGAAGTATTAGGCGATACCTCAATTTCTATTTCAGTTTGACAATTATTCGTTGTGTCAATCCCTATTACTGTATATATTCCATCCAATTGTACTTCGATACTGGTCAAGTTATTTTCAATGGAATTATTCATAGGGTCAAACCATTCAATATTGGTAGTGGGATTACTTAAAACAACTTCAATTTCTGCAATGCCTGTGTTACAGTCCAATGTATCGTTGATAGGTGTTAATAATGGAGCAAGTGTATCAATCGGTACAAAATAGTTTTTGCTTGTCTTACATCCATTTTTGGAGATTATTTCAGCAATGTAGTTGCCTGACTCATTAATAAGAATGTCACTTTCAGCCGAATTATATCCAGCGGGTCCATCCCAATTGTAAGAAGTGATATCATCTTCTGTTTCAATAGTCAGATTCACTTCTTTTACTTTACAATTAAGACCTGCACCAGTAATATCAAAGACTGGCGAAATGGTGTCTATAAGGATTTGAACACTCTGTGATTCATTGCAGCCTTCTTCGTTGGTAACTGATATGGTGTATGTGCCATTTACCGAAATTTCAGGATTTAATTCACTGGAAACAAAACCATTTGGGCCAACCCATTCAAATGTAGGATTATTGGCAATAACTTCAGCTGATAGATTTATTGAAAGATTTTCACATGTTATACTACTGTCTTTTGTCGTTATTTCAGGGACAATGTCAATGTACATTAAGTCTACAAAAAACGCATTAGTACATCCATTGAATGCTAGCACTTCGATAGAATATGTTCCTTCTTCTATTACTTCGGGAAAACTATCTGTTGAGCTGAAATTATTCGGCCCATTCCATACGAACGATTGAATAGTGTCAGATTCAAAATTTAGTATACCAATTCCTTGACTGCATATTATCGTGTCACCTTGTGCTATTAAATCAGGAATAGAGTCATTCCCTATTAGTATAGTGCTTTGGGAATTCATGCATGAAGGCGATAAACTGTATTCTAAGGTATAATCACCGAGTATATTAGTGGAAGGATTTTGTTCTTCAGAAGTAAAGCCATTTGGGCCAACCCAACTAAAAGTACCTCCAGGAATATCAACAATGCTATTTAAAATAACAGCTGTAGCATCACATCCTATACCATCGTGAAAAATCTCAATATTGGGTATGATGTCTTCTGATGAATATTCGAAACTATTTTCAGTTGTGCAGTCATTATCAAGATTGGTTGCTTGAATGGTATAAGTACCAACAATTGATGGTGTTATCGATTCACCATTTACAGTAGAATTATCTGGTAAAACCCATGTGAAATTTATGTTTCCTAGATCATTCATGTTATCTACAATAGCAGTAACCTCAGGAATGTTTGTCTCACAAAAAACAGAAATATCATCCAAAGGAGCAATGATAGGAGATGATGCATCAGCTTCTATAATTATATCATTCGGGAAAAAATTAGAGCATGTTCTATCTTCTAGTTCGCTGTATGACAATATTTGATATGTACCCGGAATTGTTGCTTGTAAAGTGTCAGCCGAAATAGTGTCTAGGGTGGGGGTTACCCACTCATAATATGTAATATGGCTAGGTAATGGATTGTTTTTTACATAGATATTGACGATAGTATCAGTACAACTAAATACATTGTCTGCTTCCAATATTAAATCGGGATTTATCCATTCAAAAAATACTTGAACTATACTATCACAACCTTGAAAACTTGCACCTTCTAGAGTTATTTCTCTATAATCAGGTGCAAACAAGAATGTTTCACCCAAATAGTCAAGCGTTTCTGTAAAACATCGATAAATAACGGTATCATAGATAGGGATAGCATTAAAGCTAAGGTCTAATAATATTAAGCTATCGCATTCTCCTGGTGTTTCTACTATATTATAATATTGACCAGGTTCACTATATTCACCTTGGGATGTTATAAGTGTTTCTCCTTCACATAAAACGACTTGTTGTTCATAAAATGGTGGATCATTAATTTCAAATGAAATAATAGGATCTAGGCATCCACAAATTCCCACTATCTGGATGTCTACATTTTCTAAACCTTCTAGGATTGCATCACTAAAAACATCTATCCATAATGTATCGAATTCAACACCAAGTGGTACTGTATACGTAGGTGGCAAAACATCAAAATCGATTCCTTGTGTAGCTGTACTCGTTCCTAAAACTTGTAAATTAAATGTGATTTCCTCTATCGGGGGATCTATATTAAACGAGATATATGCTGTTTCACAGCCTTCTTCAGCTGTTCCATCTCCATCAAGAGAACCAGCATTTACATTAACTCTTGCATTAATGTCACCTGAAATAAAACTATTTTGTGCTAAGAATATGCCTGAATCAAATGCACTATCACCTACATCCGCTAGCACTATTTTTATATGATATGTTTCACATGGTATAACGTCAGCTTCAGCAGTTAAAACTTCCGTAAAGCCATTAAACCCAAAAAGTTGAGAAACAGGTTTAGGAGCTGAAATCTCATCATTAACACATCCACCTCCTGTTTGTCCAACAGCGTTCGTATTATACAAAGC
>CAZMKA010000042.1:13496-22710 GCA_964566605.1 uncultured Saprospiraceae bacterium
GCCCCATTATTATCCCAGTTAATATTATTAATGGAAACATAATCTGTTGTTCCAGGAATTAAAGCGATGTTCTCAGCTCCTCCTGTAAAAGGTCCATTAATTCCAGGTCCACTTATAAAAAACCCGAATACATCATTGAAAGCTGAGTTTACATAAAAGCAATACTCTTCAGATGCAAAAACATAATCAAATGAAATTTTATCTTCGTCTGGTACGAAATCAAATTCTATTTTCACAACATCATTTAAACTATTTCCTATTAATGCTGCAAGGTCGGGGTCAGCACCATCTGAAGGACCTGTTACACTAGATGAACCACCTGTATTAGGGCCTTCTGCAGCATTTATGTTTCCTGTTGCTAAAACGATACCTTCATCAATTCCTATAGATGACAATCCACTAGTGAATATACCATAACCGTTTGCATTATTGGGACCGTTAATGTTAGTTGCGTTAACACATACATCACCTAATAGGTCAAAGTCTATTAAATCCGCAATATCTTGTCCAGTTTCGGTTTCGATTCCTTCGTCCATAGGAGCAAATGTAAAAATCAGAACAATTAATTACTTGTAGATCTTTTGTTATTCCTGGGTAATCGAAATATACAAACTCTTGCGTTGCAGTAAAATAAAGTTTGTTTTTTTTCCAATAAACATTTTTTGCATGTTGCTCTGAAAGTAAGTTATCAACAGAAGATTCTAAATACTCATGGTGGGGAAATAAAAGCATGTATTCTTTTTGTGCTTCAAGATTGGTGTATGTGATTGTTCTGGCAAAAATGAATTCTTCTTTGGTACAGTCTAGTGGACTGCTATCTCTGTTTTGGGCTTGAAGCCCAAAGGAATTAATAAATAAAATGAAGAGTACAAATACATGTATTCTCATAAGTTCAATTGTTCAAATTCATCAATGTCTTATTGCATAGTACCGAAGTGAATGCAAAAGATTCTTAAGTTGTAAGGTTATCAGAGTTTATAGTTGGTTGTAAATTTAACAAAAAAAAGGATTTATTTATAGACAATTGTTTGTTTATCAATAGTCATAGTTAAATTTTAGAATTTATATCGTTCCTATAAGGAGTATATAAAAAAATAGGCCTACTACAAATAATATGTAGTAGGCCACTCCCATTTACGAATAAAAAACGTTCGTTATATATTTTTAAATTCTACGTAATTCTTCAATGATTTCTACATATGAACTCTCATTAAAGCTAAGACTATACTCATTTGTTTCTTCAACAATAATGATTTTCTTACCGAAATATAATTTTTCATCAACTACAGTTACACCAAAAATAGTTACTGGTTCATCTTTTTTAATGAGGCTGTTAACATATTTGCCATTAAAATTTTCCAGAGGAATAAGTGAAAATTGATTATTTCTCGCTAAGAAAATTTTAGTTTCAGAATTTTTAAAGTTCTGACTTATTTCTATTTCAACTGGGCTGTAATCATTTGCCATTGTATGAATCAAAAATTCATGTTCTGATATAGTATGATATCCAGCTCCTCTTATATACATTTTGAATCCTTTTCCTGAATAATTTTGACCATTCGAATTAAAGTCCCATTCATGTTGAAAAACATCAATATTGCCATTAAGGAACCAACCAGGGGTGCTTGCAGTTTGTTCCCAGTAAAATACTCGCTCATTAATGACTTCATTATCAGGTGTTTCTAAGTATAATACTGGTGGATTGTTAGCATCAATCTCAAGAGTAGTATTTCCTTGTTTTGCTACAACTTTTATAATAAAGTTTGCATATAATACTTCGTTATCCGTGGCTACCGTATGCAAGTTGCTAAAAAATAAATCTTTGTATGTGTCTAGTATGATATACTTGATTTCTATTGCACCGGTGGGAATTTCGCTCGTTAATGGATTCTTAACTGATCCTTTAGGAAACTTGATAATTGCTTTATTTAGTTCCACTACAAATTCATCACTTACATCAGGGATAGTTATTGTTTTCTCTGATTCAGTACTTTCTATAAAATCACTAAGCGAATCCCATTTTTCTTCAACGGGAGTAAATTCATCGACTACATCTTCTTGGCATGCGCCTAAAAACAGACACATTAACAATGCTAAATAGATGTTATTCCTCTTTTTCATATGTTCTAAATTCTTTTTTTCTTTGGGTTAAAACCCAAAATTGTACCTCAGTCCTGTTCTTATCCCCATTGTATTGTAATACTGTTTAAGGGGATGATTTTCTCTCGTAAATGAATTAGGATTATATTTAAAATATGGTTCTGCCATTATATCAATAGATGGAGTAAGATGATAGATTACAGTAATTGCACCATCAAATTTCACGCCACTATTCGGTCGGTAGATGTCTAATTCTTGTTCTTCGCCACTTGAAATCCAAGATGGTTCATTATTAAAATTAAGAATTCTACCTTTTTGATCAAAAAACAAATTTACATAAACTCCTCCACTTAAGCCCACAGCCCATTTACTAAATTCTCTTTGATAAGATAAGTGAATTGGTAAATCTACGGATGTATATGAGTTACTTATTATATTAGTTTTTACTCCTTGAATTTCTACTCTAGTTGTATCAGCTGCTGTTGTAAAACTTCCATCGGAGCTGAAAATAGTGTCTATACTTATGATAGTTTTTATTTCTCTAGCACCATCTTGCGTAAAATTAAATCTTTCGTTTATAACATTCCTGTCAATACCAAGCCCCAATGCAAAACCTGATGAGTTGTGCCATTTTAATCTTACCCCGTTACTATAAGAGTAACGTGCAGTTTCAGTCGTCGTTCGTAAATTTAAATAAGGATTAAGCTCTTCGTCATGCGTCTCGAATGATCTGAATATTTTGTCTGACGAATGATATGCTTCAACACTGAAATATCCATGAAAGCTACTATTTTTACCAAATTTCGGACATTTTTTATCGTAATCTGGCAATAAGTATAATTCAGCTAATCTACTTGTGTTTTCTAATTGGTCAATTGTTTTACTAATTAATGTCGTGGTGCTATATTTTTCATTTGAAGTAAAAGATATAGCTGTGCTTCCATTACTATTCGAATTATTATTACTGCTTGAACTTAAACCCTCATTTATACTTGAATTACTATCTGTTAAAGAATTTGGGTTTGTTTCTAAGACTTGCTTTGTAAGAGGAATAGCAAATGTAGTTGTTGAAGCTTTAATTTTATTATCTGCGTAAATACTTTTTACCTGTGAATTTTTTTCAGGTAGAATATCGCTATTTTCAATCTTAGCTTTCAAAACACTAGTATTTGTATTTTGATCTGTTAGTAAGTAATTAGCAAAACTATTCGATGCATCAGAATTCGCATCTAAATGACTAACTACATCTTCAGCATTATTAGTGCTCAAAAATAGATAAGAACTACCTGCTACAAATGTAAGTAGGAAAACTAGTGCACCAATTCTTAAATAAGGGAAAGGTGATTTCCTTACATCTTTGGAATCTTGAGCATTTTGAATCCTGCTCCACATGTCATCAGGGACTTCCACTTCATGCCCTTCCAATCTTGATTTAAATAAATCGTCGAAATCACTCATACTGCAATCTTTGCTAATTCTTCAACTTTTTTCTGTAAAATTCTTCTTGCCTTTACTAATTGGGATCTACTTGTGCTTTCTCCAATTCCTAGACTTTCTGCAATTTCTTTATGACTAAAACCTTCAATAGCATAAAGATTAAATACAATACGGTAACCTGTAGGTAAATTTTGTATTAAAGACATTAATTCATCTGTCCCTATTTTAGAAAAGACTTTTGGATTTATAGAATTTTCAGGCATTGTTTCTATGCCTATTGACTCTTTTTTGAATGCACTTTTACTACAGTGTTTCAAAGAAGTATTAATCATTATTCTTCTTACCCAACCTTCGAATGATCCTTTTTCACCAAACGTATCAATGTACCTAAATACTTTAACAAACCCATCTTGCATCATATCCTCAGCCTCCATTTCATGTCGGGCATATCTTCTACATACACCTAGCATTTTGCCAGCGTATCTATCAAATACACCTTTTTGATATTTGGCGATTCTTTTTTTGCAACCCTCTATGAGCTGTTTTTCGGTCAAACTGTTTGCTTTTAAAGGCATTGTAGAGGTCTTTTTTTAATAAGATTCCACTATCTTTAATTTCGTTGCCTAAATTTTAAAATAAATTTAAATCCGCATTTTAATGTTATACATTTGGATTAAGTTGTATACCTTTTAGGTAAACTTGATTTCTCAATAAAATATTTGATTGTCAAGATTTTAAATAAACATTTTATTATCCGAACTAAATATATATGAATAATTTATATAAGTCAACTGCTTTGAAAGAAATAAATCGAATGTTATGGAAATTAATGACATTTAAAATTCGATTACTGGGATTTATTTCGCCAAAAGTTATGTATTACGGTAAAGACAGATTAGTTGTTAGGGTGCGTTTGAACAGAAGAACAAGGAATCATTTAAATTCAATGTATTTAGGAGCCCTTGTCATGGGAGCTGAATTAGCTGCAGGTTTACCATATGCTTATCTTGCAACGACAGAAAAGTTGAAGTTTTCACTCGTCTTTGCAGGGATGGATAGCAAATACTTAAAAAGACCTGATTCTGATGTGTATTTTGAAGTAAAAGATTTAAGTATATTTGAAGACTTATTAGAGACAACGAAAAAGAGTGGTGAAAGAAAGTCTATAGATGTTGATGTGGATGCATTTACATTTTATAATGAGGAAAATAAAAAAGAAAAGGTAGCGACCTTTAAACTTGAGTTGTCTGTAAAGGTTAAATTGTAAATAAATTGAATGAGTAAAGTAGTCAAAAGTGCTGACCAAGCAATAAAAGGAATAAAAGATGGAATGACCCTCATGCTGGGTGGATTCGGATTATGTGGTATACCTGAGAATTGTATAGGAGCATTAGTAAAGTCAGGTGTGAAGGACTTGACATGTATTAGTAATAATGCTGGTGTAGATGATTTTGGGATCGGATTGATGTTGCAATCTAAGCAAGTTAAAAAGATGATTTCAAGTTATGTTGGAGAGAATGCAGAATTTGAAAGACAATTATTAAGTGGAGAATTAGAAGTTGATCTTGTACCTCAAGGGACATTGGCAGAAAGAATAAGAGCGACAGGTGCTGGGATTCCTGCATTTTTTACGCCTGCGGGTTTTGGGACTGAAGTGGCTGAAGGAAAAGAGATTCGAGAATTTAATGGTAAGAACTATATTCTAGAACACGCTTTTGATAGTGATTATGCTATTGTTAAAGCATGGAAAGGAGACGAAGCGGGAAATCTTATTTTCAAAGGCACAGCCAGGAATTTCAATCCTATGATGGCAATGGCAGGTAAGATTACAATCGTAGAAGTTGAGGAATTATTGTCGACAGGTGAACTTGACCCTAATTTTATACACGTTCCAGGAATTTTTGTGAATAAAATTTTCCAAGGCGTGAATTATGAAAAAAGAATAGAGCAAAGAACGACAAGATAATGGAAGGACTAGATAAAAATGGAATAGCTAAACGAATAGCAAAGGAGCTACAAGATGGTTATTATGTAAACTTAGGAATAGGGATTCCCACATTGATTGCTAATTTCATTCCTCAAGGAATAGAAGTTACTTTGCAATCGGAGAATGGATTACTGGGAATGGGACCTTTTCCTACAGAAGAAATGGTAGATGCTGATCTTATTAACGCAGGGAAACAAACAGTGACAACATTACCTGGTTCCGCTATATTCAATTCATCAATGAGTTTTGCAATGATACGAAGCGGTCGAGTGGACCTTACTGTTCTAGGTGCTATGCAAGTTGCGGAAAACGGAGATATTGCTAATTGGAAAATTCCAGGTAAAATGGTTAAAGGAATGGGAGGCGCGATGGATCTTGTAGCCGGTGCTGATAATATTATTGTGGCAATGACTCATACGAATAGAAAAGGTGATTCTAAATTACTTAAGTCTTGTACATTACCATTGACAGGAACAAATTGTATAAAAAAAGTAGTTACTAATTATGGCGTGTTTGACATAGTCGATGGTAGCTTTATATTAAGGGAGCGAGCACCAGGAATAAGCGTAGATAAAATTGCTGCTGCTACGGAGGGTAATTTAATTGCCGATCTTGATGTACCAGAAATGATTCTTTAAAAATAAGTAGATTTAGTTGGTTTTTTTGGGCTTAAAGCCCAAAATGAAAAATAAATAAAATTCAATTATGAAAAAGTATTTAATTCTTACACTGATAGTCTCATTTGCTTTCGCTCTAAATGCGCAAGTCAATATAGTGGAAGGTTATGTTTACGAAGATGGAAATAGAGGTTTTTTAAATCAAGTTGCTATTGAAATTGTGGATAAATCCACAGGTGCTGTAATATATAAAGGAGAAACCAATAAGGAAGGTTTTTTTGGGGCAGAAGTTCCTATTAATGGTTCATATGTAGTGAATGCTAGCAAACAAATATTCGTTAAAAAGTCTGAAGAATTTAAAAGTTCAGCTGAAGATGGAGAAAAGAAGTTTGTCAAGATAAAAATGCAAAGAGAGCCAGGATATGACTTCGAAGTAACACTTGCACCCAAAAGAGATAATCCTGATATTCAGGTTGATGCAATAACTGGAGCTTGGATTGAAGTTTATAATAACACAACTAAAAAGGAAGTGTTAAACTTGAAAGATCATCCTGATCCAGACTTTGACGTTCATTTCGATCAAGGTAATCATTATACTATTATGATACGTAAAGATGGTTTCTTGACAAAAAGAATGGAAGCTTATGTCAATGTCGAAGGATGCATTCTTTGTTTCGATGGAGTAGGGAATGTTCAACCAGGTGTGACGGATAACTTGTCGGATGAAAACTCTATGGGAGTGCTTTTAGCTAATGTCGAGTTAGACCCTTTATTTGATGGAAAGACATTTACTGTTGAGAATATTTTCTATGATTTAGGAAAAGCGACACTTCGTAAGGAGGCTAAAAAATCATTGGAAGGATTAGCATTAGTGATAAAAGATAATCCACAAATTAAAGTAGAACTAGGTGCTCACACAGATTCTAGAGGAACAACTGAAAGTAACTTAGATTTAAGTAAACGAAGAGCGAAATCTGCAGTTGAGTACCTCGTTAATACACTAGATGTCTCACCTACACAAATAATTTCAGCAGGATTCGGGGAGCAATATTTGAGAAATGGTTGTTCGGATGGAGTGGACTGTTCAGAGAAAGAGCATCAAGAAAACAGACGTACTGAAATAAGAGTATTGAATATTGATAAGACTAAAAAGAACCTGAAAACACTTGAAGAGATAAGGATAGAAGAAGAGTTTTTGAAATCTATTTTTGATGGAGAAGTAGATACAAAATCAGAAGATGAAATAAAAGAAGAAGATGGACTAGGAGGTCAAGCTAGAAGTCCGCAAGAAATAGAGCAAATAGAAAAAGAGATTAAAGCTCAAGAAGAAAGAAAAGCTAAAGAAGCTGCTGAACGAGCTGCAAAAAAGAAGAAGGACAATGAGATGCAACAAGCGGAAAGGAAGCGTCTTGCTGAAGAATCTAAAATGAATGAGCAAAAATTACTTGCGGAACAAGAAGCTCAAATGAAGATGCAAAAAGAGAAGATGGAGAATGAGAAGATGATGATGGAAGCAGAGAAAAAGCGCATGGTAACTATGAAAGAAGCAGAAGAAAAGTCAAGAGTTGCGATGGAAATGGAAAAGAAGAAAATGGAAGAGATGAATCAAGTGGAAGATGCATCAAAACGTGCAAAGGAGGTAGAAGAAAAGACTATGGCAATAGAGTCTGAGGAACGAAAAATAGGGGAGAATGGTTTGCCTATTTATGAAGGAGACCTTACTCAATTAGAAAAAAAGCCCGAACAAAGTAAAACGATAAGAGAAGGAGGTGAATTTATGAATCCTGTATCGCAAAGAGACAAATATCTTGAGTTCAAGAAGGCAAAAGACCCTATGTTTAATTACAATGGATATAAAATTGTAGTGCATTTTTCAGATGAACCAATTTCAGTAGATAGTGATGTATTCAAAAGACACACTGACTTGATGGATTTTAAAACGACGAATGGTACCTATCTTTATTTGATTGGTGATTTTAAAAATGAAGAAGATGCAGAAGACTTTTTGATAGGAAGAGTTTTGCAGATGTATCCTGGAGCATACATAGTAGGTTTCAGAAATGGAAGAAGATTAAATTAAAATAAATATGGACGCAACAGATTTTCTTATGTCATTACCTGAGAAGGTAAACAAAGCAGCTTTGGAAGGACATAATACAAGATTTCACTTTGTATTAAAAGATACAGGTAAAGAAGTCACTTTGGCAATAGCAGATGGAGAGATTACCGCTGAAGAAGGATTAGTGGGAGAAGCTAAGTGTGTAGTGAAAAGCACTGAAGAAAACCTCATGAAGCTAGTTAATAAAGATTTGAATCCAATGATGGCGTTACTAACAGGAAAGCTAAAGATTAGTAATCAAAGTGAGATGGTGAAGTATGCAAAGATACTGGGGTTGATGTAGTGGAATCTTTTAAAAAGCTACTACTATGAAAAGCATATTTTTTCCTTTATCGTTCATTCTTTTTCTAATTTCATGTAACGCGGGCAACGTCAAGTTTGATGAGTTTGGGGAAATTGAAATGGAAAAATGTCTCTTTGAATCGAACAAAGAAATACATGCCATAACTGATTCTATTAGGATTGTCAACAAGTCTAATAATCTATATGGACTAGAAGGTTGTCACATGAATAGAGAAGAGGAGCTAATTTCAAGATTAGAAAAAGTAGATTTATTATTTACGAAAAAACCGGTTTCGAGCATTTCTTCTAATACCAAGAAAACGAAAAATGATGGATGTCAATATTGGATGACAATTGTAGAAGTCACTTTAGAATCTGAAATAACAGATAATTTAATCTATGTTTATGAACTGTCTTCAAAAAATGAATATAGAGTAGTTTCATGTCCTTAGCAAAAACAGAGGTATAAATTTGATGAAATCCTAAACATGAAAAACGTTTTTATAAGTATTCTTTTGTTTATTAGCTTGCAGGTCTATTCGCAAGGAGCTTGGAATATTGAATACTTTCCTATCGATTCCATTGACAATAAATGGATAGGTGAAGATGTTAGACTAGTAAGCATATGAGCAACTACACCTTGAATTTATCAGAATTAGGTAACAGCTCCTC
>CAZMKA010000043.1:0-12313 GCA_964566605.1 uncultured Saprospiraceae bacterium
CTTTGTCCTCCTGTGGTGAATGTCGTCCCTGTCGGGACTTGAGGTATTGAACGGTATTCAATACGTTTTTTAGTGTGTTGTGTGTTTTTTAGTGTGGTGTGTTTTTAAGTGTGATGTGTTTTTTAGTGTGGCGTGTATTTTTTTGGGTAGGTCTAGATGTGTGATAGAACGGTGGGGCTTTGTGATGCTGGAGATAGATCTTGATGTGTGATAATGCGGATGACTTTGTCCTCCTGTGGTGAATGTCGTCCCTGTCGGGACTTGAGGTATTGAACGGTTTTCAATACGTTTTTTAGTGTTATGTGTGCGATGTGTGAAAGGTCTTATGGGTTTTTGCCCATTGTGTATGATGTGGGTATGTGATGTGTTACTTTAACTTGAAGTCTATACTTATATTACCGCATTGTTTTTCTAGGTTACTAGATGAGAATATATATTCCAATGCTGCTTTCTCTGCAACTTCTATCAATGCTAAATCAGTTGAAGTACTTCCTTTTTGAGTATAAGCGGCTTCTGTGACTTTTCCAGACGAATTTACACATATTCTAACAACTATACGTCCTACTTTTTGGGAGTTTTCATTGATTTCAGGTTCGAATACAACGCCTCTGTCTGCTAGTCCAGTCCCTATATTCCCTTTTCCACTTATTAAGCCATCAAGCGGAGAGCCTTCAGGTTTACCGTCTTCATTTCCTTGTGTAGTGGGCTTCGAACCGCTTCCAGATCCTCCAAATGCATCAGAGAATGATTTTTTTGCTTCTTCTTGCTTTTTTCGTTTTGCGGCTTCTTCCGCTAGTTTCTTTTGTTGATCAGCTAATTCTTTAGCCTTGCGTTCGGCTTCAATATCTCGCTTATCTTCTTCTTTGTTCTCTATTACTACCTTAGGAGTTGTTTTTTCAACAGACTTACTTGTTTCGATATCAGCTTCTTCTTCCGTTTCGGCTTTTATAACTTTTACAGGCGTTTTAATACTTGCTTTTTCCTGAGACTTTTCGGTTTCTTTCTCTGAAGCTTCGGCACCTTCTGCTGCTTCGTTTAGCTCATTGTCTTCGCTTTTGGCGGAAGCCACTTGCTCAACACCGCCATCTTCATCACCAAAGGCTAATAAAATACCTGTCTTTTCAGGAAGTGGAAATGTATAGCTAAATAAAGGAATTCCCATTACTAGAATCCAAAATAGGATAGCTAAAACAGCAGCCCATCTCGCTTTCTTACGGTCCTGAGGATCTGTTTCACTTGCTGTATATTGTATCGCTGAATCATTCATAATCTTTCTTTTTCAGCTGATTATTCGATTAATAGGAGTTGTTATTTCATGACGGCTTGAATCTGAAAGCGATACGCTAAATCCATGACGTAAACGACATGTTCATTGGATGCTTTAGGATTCGGTTGTATAATCATAGTTGCTTTTGAACCATTTTTTCTTTGTTCGGCTCTTACTGCCGAAACAAGATTTTTCTTACTTACTCTTGTTCCATTTAATGTCAAATTTCCATTTGCTTGGATTCCAACAACTGGTGGAGGCGTGTTTACTTTTACCGATGAAGGTGACTTCTTACCAGGAAGTTTTAAATTCAAGGCATTCGGTACGACCATAGAAGATGTCAACATGAAGAAAATCAATAATAAGAAGATGATATCCGTCAATGATGACATACTAAACTCAGCCGATACTTTACTTTTTTTCTTAAGTCCCATTAGTCTTTTCTTGCTTTAGTTGCCATGATAGCTCGTATCTTCAAGCTCTTAGCTATGTTCATAATAGGGTCAATTCGCTCCCATTTTACTCCTGTTTCTGCAATGATTGATACCGTTGCATTTTCTGGATTATCCGATTTTGCTATGTCTGCTTGCACTTTCCTTTTTATCTCATTTTGACGAACAGCTTTTCCATTATAAGTCAATGAGCCATCAACTTTAAGCATAACTGCCATATCAGTGGGAGCTACTGTTTGGGAATTAGAGGTAGGTAAATCCATGCTGATTTGCACCATTGATGATGTCAACATAAAGAAAATCAATAGCAGAAATATAATGTCCGTCAAAGACGACATACTAAATTCCGCATTTACCTTACTTCTTTTCTTAAGTCCCATAATTAGTTAGCTGGTTCTTGTAATAAATCCATGAACTCCATCGTCGTTCTTTCCATTTTGAAAACCACTTTTTCTACATTCGCTACTAATAAGTTATATCCTGCGAATGATAAGATTCCTATGAAAAGTCCTACTGCTGTTGTAATTAATGCTACATAAATTCCACCTGCTAACACATCCGGTGTTACATTTTGTTCCGTTGCCATTTTACGGAAAGCTAAGATCATCCCTGTTACCGTTCCGAAGAACCCGATCATAGGTGCTGCTCCCGAAATTGAAGCCAACGAAGAAAGGTTTTTCTCTAGCTTGAATAACTCGAGATTTCCTACGTTTTCTATTGCTGCATCGATATCTTTAAGCGGTTTTCCTATACGCGTTAACCCTTTTTCGACCATTCTTGCAACTGGTGTATCAGTCGTTTTACATAAAGCTTTAGCCCCTTCCACATTTCCTGCTGCTACTGAAGCTCTAATGTTGTTGATGAAGTTTTCGTCAATTTTACCTGCACGTTTTATCGTGAAATACCTCTCGAAAAAGATAAATAATCCTAGTACTGAAAGTACAAGTAAGATACCAACTATAATAATTCCTAAAGTTCCTCCCTTAAGTATTAGAGAAAGAAAGTTTTCGTATTGAACTTCAGGTTCTACATCTGCCTGAAATAAGAAAAACAAGTTATCGAACATTGTTTAGTTTTTAAAGCTTGAAAAATTTTGAATTAAACGCCCTCAAATCTTCAATTCGTATGTCAATTGAAAAATTATAGATAAATTAATATTTATATATATATCAAATGAGTGGCTGTTTCTAAAGTAACAAAGGTAATAAGAATAATTTATATATTATAAATTTTTTTAATAAGTAAATATAGTTTTTACAACTTTATCCCACTTTTTGGGTTTAAACCCAAAAGGTTATTTTATGAAAACATTAGTTTTTGGAGCTTCCATGAAAGAAGAGAGATATAGCAACATAGCTATTAATATGTTATTAGATTACGGTCATGAAGTCGTTGCAATCGGTGGTAGAAATGGTGAGGTGAAAGGGGTTGAGATAAAAACAGGTCATCCTGAATTTGCTGATATTCATACGATTACGATGTATATGGGAGCGAAGAGGCAAGAGGATCATATGGATTATTTAATGGGGCTTTCGCCTAAAAGAGTGATTTTTAATCCAGGTGCTGAAAACGCGACATTCGAGCATATGTTGAGAGAAAAGGGAGTCGAAGTTTTAAGAGCTTGTACTTTGGTCATGTTGAGAACAGGGCAGTATGAAATGGAAATGAATATGGAGTAATACTTCAGGCTTAGTCCTTTACTAATTTTTGTATCACAACTTCACCATCTGTTATTATCTTAAATTTAACGTAATTAGCTATTATTCAATACTATTAGCCTCATTGGTTAATGCAGCGTTAAGTCCTAGTTAAGTCCAACTTAAAGCGTATTTGAAATTCCATTCGAACTTCAATATAGTGGTATATTTATTGGACACCAAAATCATAATACTATGAAAATTTCAATTCATTCTTTTAGTTTACTAAGTATTTTATCTTTATCCTCTTGTTTCGCATTGTCTGATGTTCCATTTAGTGATTTTTCCGACGAAGGCTTACAATCAAAGGAACCTATCAGCCACATTTATATAAATGTAAAAAGAACTGTGCCGTTATTATCTTCATATAACAGAAGAGAAGGTCTTACAGAATTTCATTACAAATACAACGAAGAAAATGATAATATCTTCGTGAAAACGCTTGTTCCTACAGGATTAAGTGAGGGCTTTGTTATTCCAACATTAAAAATCCAAGTAGATGATTATTCGCTAGAAATAACAGGTGAAGTGCTAGCCAAAGAGTTATTGTTGGTAGGAGATGAAGAAAATTTCAATCAGTATTTTACCATCTGTTCTTTTGAAT
Organism: uncultured Saprospiraceae bacterium; assembly: GCA_964566605.1. GTDB lineage: Bacteria > Bacteroidota > Bacteroidia > Chitinophagales > Saprospiraceae > JAHDFB01. Next base: position 4,021 of record CAZMKA010000043.1, read on the forward strand.
TAACACAAGAAGACTTGGACAAAATTCGAAATTCTGAAGATCTTACATTTATTCTTGATACCGAATACAAAGAACGCATTTTTGTAAAACCTTTTGAGAAACAGGTGAATCGGATAAAGGGAATATAATACAGATTGAACCCTATAATGGCGGAAAAATTAAGTTTTACCCTTCGATACTCTTCGTCGAAAATGCTCAACAGGGCTAAGGCCATGTATCTGCTTTTCTCCTTGATTCTCTTTGGATAATTACTGAATTTTAACCGCAATTATAAAGTGCAATCTGTATAATTACATTTAAATATCATTATCAAAAACATAATACTACTTAAATTTCATAGAGTATTCTCGAAAGTGAGGATACTCTTTTTTTAGATCCATAAATATGACTTGAGCTTTTTTATTGGTTAATTTGATTTAACTTTATTCCATGAAAAAGAAAGCTACAATCCCTTATGATTTCATTCTTCATGAACTCTACGAACTTGAGCCAAGAGTCCAACGCATGTTTGGTTCACATGCAATTTATATAGGGGAAAAGATCTATTTCGCATTACGGAAAAGTGAGAAAAAACCTATTGATAATGGAGTGTGGATTGCGACTGAAAAACAACACCATCAAAAGCTATTTCAATTATTTGATTCTCTGCGATATTTTGAAACTATTCCTATGAAGAAATGGATTTTATTACCTGCTGATGCAGATGATTTTGAAGAAGTAGGAGTGAAACTATGTGATATGGTGAAAGAAAATCATCCAGCGGTAGGCACTATCCCAAATTCGAAGAAAAAGAAATAACGCTTACATATTTTACTTTGGGCTTAAAGCCCTTCAACATAATTCTTGAAATTATTAAGAATATTTTTCCAACCATCTTTTTGGACTTCAAGCGGATTACTTAACTCGGGCTCTATTTCTTGTGTGATATGAATTCCATCTTCTTCTGTAACAAAATAGGTGCTAACTTGTCTTCCATCCTCAGTAAAGTATTCGATGAATTGATGGGGTATTATCTTAGTATATGTCCCACGAAACGGGAATTTATTAGTCCCGTATTTTTCTGCAAATAAAACTGCGAATTCACCACCTACTTCAAACTCAGAGGCAGCTTTCGGGCAATGCCAATCTTGAGATGCGAAAAACCATTTTTGCATATGATAAGCATCTGTCCAGGCTTGCCATATGTCTTCGATAGATTGATTAACAACAGTTGTAATTGTGAAATTCATGGTTCAAAGTTACAAGCACGCATCAATATTTTCACATTCCATGCGTTATAATATTATAAATTACCTAAGTTATTAATTTAAGATTTCAATTGATGAAAAAAATACAGCCCCTCTTTTTCCTCTTTCTACTACCAATATTTTTAATTGCACAATCAGATTCAAAATATCTATTATCTTATGATTTTGGGTTAACTGGATCTGAAAATTTCTATTACATTCCAGGATCTAATAGTCAATTTGAAAATGAAGTTCCATTATTTAACAGCGACACATACAAAGTTTTAGGTTGGAATGCTCGCATTTTTGTTGAGCGAAAGATTTTTGACTTTGCAGCTATCAAGATAGGTGCGGAAGTTGCAAGACATGGATTTCGAATGGCAAAATTAGATGATTTAAGATGGCCAGATGAAACTGATGGTAACGGGAACTGGGTTGCTAATCCCGATTATATAAGAGAATATACACCCAAAACATTTTCTACGAATATCCTTATTCCTGTTGGTTTTAGATTGCTAGTTCCTGACAAAAAATTATCTCCTTACTTTGAATATTTGTTTTCAACAGGCTGGGAAATAATGACCAGTAATACAGAATTTAGTGAAACTGAAATCACAAAAAATATAGAATGGAAGAATCATGGACTTCGCATATATAACAATCTTGCTATTGGGCTGAATTATAAATTATCTACGAATACCATTTTATTCAGTCAATTATATGGTCAATATGAACTTGCTCAAGAATCGACGGCACCTGTCGAAGATTACTATTTTGCATTCGGAGCAAGTGCTGGGTTACGACAAAGTTTGTGATTATATAAATCTTCTCATTTAAACCATTTCACAGGCTACTCACTCGCAATAGCACCATGGAAACAATTGATAAAGTTATTGTTTCCACTCTCGTCAACATGATAATGATAGCCACGAATATCATCGTAATGTCCTCTACATGCATCCAAGTCATTTGGGCTTGACCCATCTTCCGCACTATGAGCATAAATACCGAAACCATCCATTGCATATCCAATTAATGGCGCATGACCATCGGCTTGTTCGATATGATGACTTATTCCTGTTGTAGCGTGATAATGATATCCAGCATCCATATTTACATGACCACCCGCGTCATCCAATGCAGGTATAGAATAACCAGCTAGAATAATGTGTAATGGTGCTGGTCCATCAAATGCAACACCGCTCAAAGCCACACCTCGAATCGTTGGTCCTATATTTCCGCCGCCACGTTTACCTCTTGGTCGATTTCCACGTTCTCCTTTAGGTGGTGGACCTCCACGTTCACCTCTAGGTCTGTCTTCTCTTTGATTTCTTGGTGCACTTGCAACATTTTCTGCTGTTTTTGTCGGATCATAATAACTTCCTGGAGCACCTCCACCAAGTTGTAAAGGTACTTCAATTTTTACCGGATTCAATGGTAAAATCATTGTTCTTACTATGTCGGAAACATAAGAAGGTAAGCATTCTATACAATGATTTAGGAATTTATCAACTAGCTGTGCTCCAGCTAGTTGTTCGCAATCTTCTTTTGTGTGCGTTTTCCTTATCGTCCCATCATCTTCATATAATTTCCAATTTTTATCACTATAAAGCTCGGGTAAGTTTTTTATGAATTCACCATCAACATCATACGTCTTCCCATTTAAAAACCATATACCACCTTTGGAAGCATCATCAGTTATGTTGTCAGGACACCAAGGGCCTAGTTGATGTTCAGCTGGCGTTCCTTTTGTTGTAATTTTCAGGCATTTACTTTTATCTCCATTACTTAATGTACAATCAATTATCTCGAAATTAATATTGTCATTTTTGACAAAGCTATTTTGCATCATACCATATGAATCTGCCGAGTTTTTAGCTTGGTTTTTCGAAGTATTACATGAAATTATTAACATGATGACTAGAATCGGTAAGTATTTCATTCTGTAAATTTTATAGTAACTAAAAAGGACAAACTAAATTAGCCTGCCCTCCTCTGAATCATAAGTTATAAATACTATGGGCATTTAGCCCAAATTCATATCACTCTCTTAATTTCTACCACCACTTCCTTTAGGCTTCATTTTTGTTAATTCTTCCTTTGTCAACATCCCATCGTTATTCGCATCTAAGCTAGCAAAGTCTTGCGCTAAAGGTCCTTTTGCCTCATCTTTAGATAATTTACCATCCTTGTTTGCATCCATTCTTGATAACAATTCATCAGCACTAGGAGGTCCACCTCTTCTGCCTTTTCCACCACCTGAATTCTCTGTTTTAATTGAACAACCAATTGCTTTTGTAGTATTTGGAGAAGGGCTTTCTCCGTTTTCCATTGCCATTACTGCATTTTCGACAAATCTTTCCTCTAAACCATTCGCATCTCTTGCGTTGTCGTCAATTGCTCCTTTGTATTGTAAAACCATATTATTATCTAGAATGAAAACTTCCGGTGTTTTTGTTGCACCGAATTTGTTGTAAAGCCCTTTGTCATCTTTTAAGTACAAAAAGTTCATTCCTAGCTCTTTAGCATGTTCTTGCATTGCAGTGAAACTATCTCCAGCTTCTACTTTTTCTGAATTTGGGTTTATCGCAACTACAGGATAACCTCTTCTAGCCATTTTATTATTCAGCTCAAGAACTCTTTGCTCGTAACCTACTGCATAAGGGCATACATTACTTGTGAAAATGATAATATATCCTTTTGCATTTTCAATAGAAGCTAAGGATTTCATCGTTCCATCTACATTCTTTAATTCGAAGTCTTGAACTTTATCACCTATTTTGTAAGTCATTGCTTTTCCAGCTCTTTGACCCGTTGGTCTGTCTTGTTGTTGACCTAGCATTACAGTGTGAATTGCTAGAAACAAAATCATTGAACTTATAATTTTCATATTACTTGTTTTAAGTTACTTTAATTATTTGTGCCATTTATATTGGCCACATTTATTAGACTATGCTTCTTTGAAAATCCTTCTGTATAATTTCTATTTAACGTAATTGTAACAATAGTTCAATCTGTATTAAACGCTAAAGAACCCTATTTGTCATAGGATGTAGTTGGTTTGTCATTTTTGGGCTCGAGCCCAAAAATTATTTTAATACAGTTACCGTTCCCACAAATTGCTTTGTTAAGCCATTGGTAAATTCTATTTCAATGAGATATGCAAAAACACCGGAATTGAAATCCCTTGAACTCCATTCCTCTCCTCGAAAAACCAGATTTCCCCACCGATCATAGATATTCATATCCACTGTACGAATATTTCCATCGCCTGAATATGGACGGAATCTATCGTTAATTCCATCATTGTTGGGGCTGAAGACGTTCGGGATATAGACATTGAAACTCACCAATCTCAATAAGACAAGGCTGTCACAGCCTAAGGTTGATACGAAAGTCAACGGGTATTCTCCTTCTTCGGTAAAGCTGAATTCTCCTATCTCATATCTATCACCTTCTAGAATTATTGCATCTAGTGTATCGTATTTTTCTCCTATAATCTGTAGTTCAATAGGGATTATAATGTCACATCCATTTTCATCTTTGATGGTGTCGATGTAAGTGCCTGATTCTACTAAGTTTTCACCGCCAAAATCATAACTTTCGCCTTCACAAATAAAAATATTTTTTGGTTCTTCGAATACAGGGATTCTATATTCGAATTCCGAAGAAACACGACAAGATTCATCTTCAAAAATCACAACTTCATAAATTCCTTCACCATAATTATTAGTTAACTCAGAGCCTGTTTCGCCTATCAAAGCAATACCTTCTTTATACCATTGATATGTATAGTTGGGATTATTCGGGACAGAAAGTGAATAATCTGAATCACATGGATGTGTAGAAGCAGAGATAAGTAAATCGAACAATTTAATATCTGTCAAAAGCAGATTATCGAAGAAATAGTAGAGGCTCACTGGGCTGACTACTGCAGGGCAATCAGGTCCTATTGCTATTGCGTTTATATCTTCGGTTGGTGTAACTTCAATAAATGTATTTACCCATGTATCACCATAGCCACCTGAAACCGCAACATCACCAAGTTTCACCCATTCAGGACTATTCGATGGACACCCAAAATCTTGGGCACCTACACCAAAAGGAAGATTCTGACAAGCTGTTGTTCCAAAAAACGAAATGTTGATAGGAGGTGAATTCTGTGGATTCACAAAGCCAACATCAAATTGAAATCTATAGGTAGAATCGGCTTGTAGTGGATTGATAAGACATGCACCCGCATACTCTTTCCAGAAAGGTTCAGCATCGTTATTGTTTCGTACTCTTCCATCTCTAAAACCCATAATTCCATCACCATCAGGGAATGGAGTAGGAGGGGGGAATTGTTCCCAACCTAACCAACCACAAAAATTTATATAATCGGTTGTTGGTTCTGATGCTTGAATCCAGTCCGTTGCACAATCGAGTTGACTTCTATCCGTAGGACAGCAATTCATATCTTCGAAAGAGGGATTTGGAATAAGTGAAATAGGTTCTACAAGGATGCAATCACAGTCATCATCGTTGAGATCAATCAATGAATCGTTATCGTCATCAATTCCATTGTTACAAATTTCAAATTGGGCAAATGCAATGCAAGGTAATAGTATCAAACTCAAAAATAAAAGCTTGAAAATATGATTACTTAACTTGAAATTATAAAGGTTAATCATGTGATTAACTTGGATTGATATGAATTAAACGAGGATTATATATAGAAATAAAGTTAAGAAATACTAATGAATGTTATAGAATAGAATTTCTATTCTAATAATTTAATAATCTTTATTTATAAAAGTATATTCTTAAAATTAACTTGGGTTAAGGTTTAATTGGGAAGGCAAAAATCCAATAAAACGCTTTATTCTAGGCATTATGTGGAAAATGTGGTCAGCCACATAGAAGTTAAGCAACAACGAAGTAAGTGGAGTTATCTAAATCCAGGTATTAGTTTGAACTTAGCCTAAAAAATACTTTGATTTTTAAATTTTAATTCTCTTTAAAGATTAGTGTTTTGAGATTTTCGAAAAGTAGTTTCCATTTTCCTTAGTTTCTACCACAATAACATAAGAACCCGCAGCTAAAGATTGAATGTCCAAAGTTTTGTTGTCTGATTTTTGACTATAAACTAAATCTCCAGTTATAGTGTAAACATCGATTTTGTTTATTGCACTTTCTAGATCTATGGTAACAAAATCTGCAGATGGGTTAGGATATACGCTTATTGATTGTGCTGGAATTCTAGTCTCTTGATTATTCGTTAAAATAGAGTAAAACCAGGTTCCTCTAAGTAATGTACCACCTCCATTAAATATATGCTCTGCAGGTCTATCATTGTTCAACATGGTATAAAATTCTGGATTTTCAGTGTCTCCAAAAACCAAAAATATAAATTTGTAAAAATCAAATGGGCTTATAAATGTTTCTGGATCATACATCTCATTCTCCATATAAACATAATCATATGGGTCATTCATATTGTCTGGATATAGTCGAGTTAATTGAGCTGTGGTTCCGTCTATATTGTAAATAATACTGTCTTTAAATGAATCGTCTGGAAATTCAATGTTATTATAAGTAATGGTAAATAATCGACCATCTTCATATACAAAGTCTTCTGTCGAAATCGGTGCTCCTGTGTAATAGAAAATATCAAATTCAGTTATTTTGGAAATATTTAGATCAGTATCATAATTAATTTCTTTTTCAGAGTTTACAAACTCATATCCACCATAATCTTCAATAAATTTCACTTCTGTAATAAGATCATTTTCTTCAGTGATATCATATATGCTTTTCACTAAATAGCCGTATTGCATCTGTTCTCCTACCATCGAATCTAACTCATTGTCTATGTTATAAATAAAATCATAGGCAATCAACAGACTTCCATATTCAAACGCTTCCCATTTTAAATAATCACCATTGTCATTGTATGTAATATTCACATCTACAGTTTCGAAAAAGCCATTGATTTCTGCTAACTGATTATCAATATTATACTCAAATCTTGTTGTGAAAGAAGTCCCTTCATTAAGATCTTCGTAAAAGATACTATCTAGTTGTATAAAATCTTGACTGAAAGCAATCGTGTATATGATTGTGAATAGTAAAGTAGAGAAAATTTTCATCTTATTATAGGTGTAAATAGTTTGTAAATATTTGTTTAACAGTATTTAAAATATGTATATTAATGTAATATTACACATTTCTCATTTATTAACAATGGAATTTTTGTGAAAAAGTGTTTTTTGCATGAGAATCATGAAATGCTTGAAAGAAGCGATAGCAGAATGAAGAGGTGCCTGCTGTGTATTTAACTTGAACGCTGGTTATATGGATTATACTTTAAAATTGCGGTTAAAATTAAGTATAATGCATGCACGGAGGGAACAGCGAACCATGGAATACTTCGTCTTTTTTATTTCATAAAAAAGCATGCCCACATAATTGAAAAATTAAAGACCTCTTCGTTGAATTTCCTTTTTTATGATTTTTAGTTCTCTTCCCATTTCACCTGACACAGATGAATTTTCTTGGGCACGTCGAATCAAATAAGGAACCACATCTTTTATCGACCCATATGGTACATACTTTGCCGCATTGAAACCTAGATCTGCTAGATTGAAAGAAAAATGATCGCTCATTCCATATAATTGACAGAAATTAAGATGAGGATGGTTTTTGTCAATTCCCATTTCATTCATCATTTCAGCTTGTAGTCTTATACTTTTTTCATTATGTGAAGCTACACACGAAGCTATAGATTCATGATTTTTTACACAATAGGATACTGCTTTGTCGTACATTTCATCTGTTGCTTCCTTGCTTGGATTAATAGGCGATGGGTAATTCATTTCATCTGCTCTAGCGCGTTCTTTTTCCATATATGCTCCTCTCACCAGCTTCGCACCAAGTATATATCCACCATCCAATGCTCGTTGATGAGAATCTTTTAAGTATTGCAGTTTGTCCCTTCGATAAAGTTGAAAGGTATTATAAACCACTACATATTCTTTATTGAATTTTGCCATCATCTGCTCAGCAAGACTATCGATTGAATCTTG
>CAZMKA010000043.1:12407-22252 GCA_964566605.1 uncultured Saprospiraceae bacterium
TATTTCATTAGCTACTAAACCAGTTACTTTAGCAACGACACAAGGAACACTTTCATTCGATGCTGCAAATTCTACCGCTTTTATAAATTCACTAGCAGTTTCATTCAAGTCCTCTTCTTCACTTTTTCCCTCTGCTCCATAATCTAATATAGTGAGAACATCAGCCTTGAATAATTCATCAATTGCTTTCTGACAATCAAGTAAGTTTTCACCACCTACGAACTGTTCGAAAATCGTATGCCTTATGGCCGTTTTGGAGAAAGGGAGATTAAGTTTGACTGCTAATAAGCCAAGTTTTGAACTTAATTTTACGAGTGCTTGCTTATTCATAAGTTTGAATAGACGAAACATCTTTTTTAATTGCTTATCTGTTTTTTGTGAGAAAGCAATTTTAGTATTATTAAAATCAAGTTCTAGATTAGACTCGGGTTTTATATTCATTTAATCTTTAGTTTATTCCATATATTCCATGCTGCCTCAGCTTGGCCAATCAGCATAGGGAGACCATTTATGATTTTGCATCCTTTTTGTTCTCCGTGTTTCAAAAATAGTGATTTTTTAGGATTATAAACTAAGTCATAAAACAAATGTTTTCGAGTAACGAATTCATAGGGTATGGGAGGACATTCTTCAAGATTTGGATAGGTTCCCAAAGGAGTGCAATTTACGATTAATCGACTTTCTCTTATATGTGATTTATCAAGTTTGTTATATCGGATATCTCCTGTTTTGCGCGATACGACCATTGTTTTAATATTGCGCTTTTTAAGTACGTATTGTATGGCTTTCGACGCGCCACCAGTTCCTAGAATAAGAGCTCTTTCAATCTTTCTTCTGCCTTTTAATGTAAGCAAACTTTCTTCGAATCCAGCGATGTCCGTGTTATATCCTTTTAGTTGACTACCGTCAAAAGTAATGGTATTTACAGCTCCTATCTCAGCTGCCGCTTCGTCGAGTTCATCCAAATAAGGTATGACTTTTTCCTTATATGGAATGGTCACATTTAAACCTGTGAAATTATGTGATTGAATAAGACTCGGGAATTCTTCGATGGTAGGGATTTCGTATAAATCGTATTTGCAATCCTGTATGTTTTCTGCAACAAATTTTTTAGCAAAGTAATCTTTCGAAAAACTGTAATCTAAACGTTCACCTATTAAACCGAAGAATTTCATTATTTACCTTTCCCTTTAATCAATACGACTAAGGTGTAAAAAATTATTTTAATATCCAGGGATAATGACATGTTTTCGATATAAAGTATATCGAACTTTAGTCTTGCAAGCATTTGTTGTAAATTACTTGCATACCCATATTTTACCATTCCCCACGATGTTATACCTGGACGCACTTTCAACAGGTGGCGATAATATGGTGCTTCTTTTATCATTTTGTCGATAAAGTATTTTCGTTCAGGACGTGGACCTACTAATGACATGTCACCTCTTAAAACATTGAAAAATTGAGGTGTTTCATCAATTCTCCATTTCCTCATAATTTTACCCCATGATGTTATTCGTGGGTCATTTTCATTGGAAAGTTGCGGTCCATCTTTTTCAGCATCGACGTACATAGATCGGAACTTAATAATCTGGAAAGGTTTTCCATTTAAGCCAATTCGTTCTTGTGTGAAAAATATAGGCCCGTCACTTGTTAATTTTACCTTAATCATCGAAAAGAGATACAATGGCAAAAGAAGCGTAATACCAAACAAGCTAAAAAATATGTCTATGAATCGCTTAAGAACCCACTGCCATTGAGGCATTAATTGTTGATCTATTTCAATCAAAACAGCTCCGTATACATGATTCATTTTTACTGTTCCTAGCAAAATGTCATACATGTCTGGTATGATTTTTACTAAAAGTCTGTCACTGTAATCATCAAGTATGCTTAGGATTTCACGAAGTCTATTGTGTTCACTTGTTTCTATTGCTATAATTACTTCTTCTATATTATCGTTTTCGATAATACTAGCTAGATTTTCAATTTTTCCTTTTCTCTCCAGATGTATTGATAAATCATTGTCAACCTTTCCATTCGAATCGATGTAGCCAATGAAATTATGACCAAGTGAAAATGGACGGCTTGTGATTTCTTCATATAGTTCTAGAGCTGAACTTTCACCTCCTATGATTAAAGTGTTGTAAAGAACTTTTCCCGCTTTTAACCTTCTACTGGCCTGAGTTAACAGCACCATTCGGACTGTAGAAGTTAATAGGAAATGGATAAGAAATAGGACACTTATACTCTTAATATATGATATATAATTAAGTACTTTATCATCAATAAGAATAGTGAAAAATATAATCAAACTCCCTACTAAGCTTAATACGAATGTATTAATTAATGTAGTTAATCTACTATACCTGTAGATATCTTTATATTTTTCGAATATCTGATAAAAAATAATCCAAAATATAGGGATGAACAACATACCCCAATAAAAATTATTGTCTGAAAATATGTTTTGGAAATCTACTGTATCATCTTCCGAGTACTTTCTGAATACAAAATACAATAACCATGAAAGAAAGGCTGTGATGTAGTCAGCGATTCTGTAAATGATTAATTCTTTTTGTCTGTTTCCTCTCATTCTATTGTTGGCGAAGGATTTTAATATTGTCAAAATAAGCCTCTTCAGCACTATCCCCTGAAGCCCCTTGCATTTTTAGATATAATCTATATCCTGGAGCAGGGTATTCAATAAATAAAGGCGTCATTTCAAGGTATATTTTCCTCCAGTCAGATTGCGGATTTAGGAAAAAAAACGGAATAGGAAGTGCAAGGTTGTTTCCTTCTGCAATCATACCAATTTCTACAAAATCTGTGGATTTGTAGTTTAACTCTACAAAAAGTTCTTTGTTATCATTCACGAAACTTGTGAATAAAAAATTCGTCGCTGCAGTTATATTGCCATTTTCAGTGGAAATGTGACAACTGTAATTTCCATTTGCAGAATCATCAAGTGACCATATCGTATTGGTCGAGTCAATCTCATCAGCATCATAATTAAATGAATTTCCATTTTCGAATGTTTCTACATAATCGAAAATTGTTGTCTCTTTATAAGAAAATATAGGAGTGATTTCATAGGTTTCACCTACTTCCCAACTCTGTTCTATTTCATATGTATTAAATCTATTATAAACCTTAATTTCTGTAGCTTGACCATTGTTTTGGATTGCAGGAAATATTGTGAGTTTACTCACATCTTGTGTAGGAATTATAGCTAATTCGGCAGGTAATTCATAGTAACCAATGGAGAAGTTTTCAAAGAATATCTCTATATGTTCTATCCTTTGATTTGTAGGCCCTTCCGTAAGATCAATGTTGAAATCAGCAGCGCTAATATTTAAAAACACAGGTTGAGGTCCTTGCACTCCAAATGGGTTACACGAAAAAAGACATGCTAATATGAAGATAAGAAAGCTAAATTGTAGTATAGTTTTTTTCAAATTTCTATTGCTTAAATTTTATAAGGATGTATCCAAATAACAATACCAAAGCTAAGAATACACTCGTCATTCTAAAACCATTTTTAAGATAATTTACAAACTCTCTTATTACGGTTTCGTGCTCCGGATAGGCAGGGATTATTTTAGTTTCAAGCGTTTCTTTTACTAATAGTTCCCTCGGCTTAGCTTCTACACCTGCTTGGACCATTTTTCTATATGAACGCATAACTTTAAGCCTAAAATACATATTTAGGAATAACATTGATGCAAAACACGCGATTACGACATAAAGTAGAATGTTTTCCACATTGAATATTTAGTTGGCAAAGGTAAATTTTCCTTTTGATATATTGAGTCATGTAGCCTGAACAAAATAAAATAAAGACGTAAACGCAGCTTTAAATACTTACTTGAAAAGACGGAACCTCGATGGTATAGGATGTTAAATCATCAAAGGATATTACAATTGTAATTTCTTGGTTGATTTCAGCAGTTGGTTTGCTAAGCAATTGTAAAACTATTCGATCACTTTGTACACTGAATATTGTAGGGTTTTCTTTATGTTCTTCAATAAATTCAAGCACCGTGTCAAATGTTTGACCTCGGGAATGAATCTTAAATAATGCATTCAATTCATCACCAGAATTATAAACGACATTAGCAATGGAAACACTACTTGTTGAGCTAATACTTATGCTATCAATAACTTGTGGAACAGAAATAAAAGAAAAGCAACTTGTTTCTGTTGTTGAAGTGATTGTGAAATTTTCTACTTCAAGCTCAATAGCAGCTTCCTCATAATTTGTTGATTGCGTAGAAATGAAGTCATCAAAAACATAAGAACCTATTTCGTGATTGATAGCTGTGATTGCAGTATCAACTTCTCCACAATCATATTCTACTTCTGTTTGTTTACATGAAGTTGTATGTATCAAAAGATAAAGAATAATAATAAATCTATATAAACAAGAAGTCGTCATAAAAGTAAATTATGTGTTTTCATGATTATTTATAATAATCAAAGTTATGAAAACTTTGCATGAAGGATGTAAATGATTTTGATTTTTGGGCTTTGAGCCCAAAGTTTTTCTTCATAAATAAACTTGCTTTCAAATAATTTCGATTATATCAAATTTATCTATCCTTTCAATATCCTCCAAATAACTTATTTTTACCAAAACATAAATTATAACCATATGCGGTTTACTTTCATTGCCATTTTCCTTTCTTTAGTATTTTGGGCTCAAGCCCAAAAAGTAGAACTAAATTATTACTTACCAGATGTTTCATATAATGATGAAATTACAACTCCTGAAGAATACTTAGGGTGGATGCCTGGTGAATGGCACGCTACACATGACCAATTAACTGGCTATTTCAAATTATTAGCGAGCGAATCACCACGAATGGAATACACAGAATATGCCCGTTCTTATGAGCAAAGACCTCTTTTTTATTTGACTATTTCTTCTGTTGAGAACATGTCTCGCATTGAGGAAATTCGACAAGATCATGTGAATTTAACGGTCGCTTCGAAGTCTTCGAGTCTTGATATTTCTACTATGCCGATAGTTTTTTATCAAGGTTATAGTGTACACGGAAATGAAAGTAGTGGGGCAAATGCAGCTTTACTTATGGCTTATTATATGGCAGCTGCGGAAGGTGAGCGGGTTGAAAAATTGCTAAATGAATCCGTTGTATTACTAGATCCATGTTATAATCCTGATGGCTTGAATCGATTTGCTTCATGGGTAAATTCACATAAAAGTAAAACGCTTGTAAGTGATTCTGGAGACAGAGAGTATAATGAACCTTGGCCGCGTGGAAGAACGAATCATTATTGGTTTGACTTAAACAGAGATTGGTTGTTGTTGACACATCCTGAAAGTAGAGGTAGAATAGGAGCTTTTCATCACTGGAAGCCGAATATATTGACCGATCATCACGAAATGGGGACAAATTCTACGTTCTTTTTTCAGCCCGGTGTACCCGAAAGAACTAATCCGAATACGCCTCAACTCAATCAAGACTTAACAGAAAAAATAGGTGAGTTTCATGCGAAAGCACTTGATGAAATAGGTTCGTCTTATTATACAAAGGAGTCTTTTGATGATTTTTATTACGGGAAAGGATCAACTTATCCCGATATTCAAGGAAGTATAGGTATTTTATTCGAGCAAGCGAGTTCAAGAGGACATTATCAAGAGTCAGTGAATGGTATTTTGGATTTTCCATTCACTATACGTAATCAGGTAGTTACAAGTTTTTCTACACAAGACGCTGGACTTGCCATGAGAGAGGATATTCTTGCATTTCAAAGGGATTTTTATCAAGATGCCGCTCGGGAGTCAAAAGGGAATAAAAAGGTGTATGTTATCGATAAAACACCTGACTATAATAAGGCGATTTATTTTGCTGAAGTGTTAAGTCAACATGATATTGTGGTGTATGACGATAAGAAAATAGATGGTAGTTTTTATGTGCCTGTAGACCAAAAACAATCTCAACTAATCGAAGCAATTTTCGAAATTGTAACAGACTTTAGAGTGAATATTTTCTACGATGTAAGTACTTGGAATTTCCCGGCAGCATTCAATATGGAAGTAAAATCTAGCACTTCTGTAAATTATGCGAATATGGAAGTTTTTAGTTCTGAAAATGTGAGCCCTCAATCGTTGAGTTTTGAAGCTTCTAAAGAGATGGTTTCATATGCTTTCGAATGGAAAGACTTGAATGCAGGTGCTTTATTAAATGAGCTTCTTGTCAATGGTTTCGAACCACGAATGATGCATGAGCCTTTTGCTGCAAACACGAATGATGGAACAAGAGATTTCGGTCGAGGAACCATAGTAATAAAAGCGGAAGAGGATAGAGAGAAATTATTTGCTATAGCTGCAAAACAGAATATAAAAATATACGGATTAACGAGTGGGTTTAACCCAAAAGGCGTTATGCTTGGTTCTCCTTCTTCGTTTAAACCTGAAGCGGTGAAAGCATTAATGATAATAGGAAGTGGAGTCAATGCTTACGATGCTGGAGAAATATGGTTTCAAATGGATCAAAGACTTGAAATTCCACTTACTAAAGTAGAAGTTGAAAGTGTACGACGAACAAACTTGACAAGATATAATGTCATTATTATGCCTGACGGAAGTTACCGTGGATTAAGTAAGTCTGACATGGAAAAGATAAAAGAATGGGTTTCAGCAGGTGGAACATTGATTGCATTTAAAAGAGCTTTAAATAAGTTGAACGGTTCGATCATAGAATTTGAGAATATTCCTACTGCGGAACAATCGTTTAATTCTTATGCTGATCGTCAAGAGAAATCTGCTGAACACGTAATTGGTGGTGCAATTTATCAATCCCAAATTGATACGAGTTATCCATTATTTTATGGCTACACAAGTCCTTTGTATTATAGCTTTAAGAAAGGAACATTAGCTGTCAAAAAAGATAATAATGTACTTTCGAATCCTATGGTTTATAAAAAATCACCTTTGTTTAGTGGATATTCTAGCCAAGCAAACAAAGATAGAATCAGTGAAACTTCAGGATTACTAGTTTACGGAGTTGGACGAGGTAGAGTAGTAGGAAGTTTAGATAATCCATTGTTTAGAGGTTACTGGAGAGGAGGGAACAAATTGTTTGACAATATGTTATTTATATCAGGCGCTATTTCAAGCGTTGGACTAAGAGAAGATTAATGGAGAAATATGATATTGTTATAATAGGTGGAGGAGCTGCAGGTCTTTCCTGTGCAATGGAACTTGCTAATTCCTCTTACTCTGTTTGTATCATTGAAAAGGAGTTGAAAAACACGGATGATAGAACATGGTGTTTTTGGGAAAAAGGGCCTGGGAAGTTTGATCATATTCTCTATAATAAATGGGATAAAATCAACTTCTATGCGAATTCTAGCTACGAAGGCCTTGATCTTGAAGGTTATTCGTATAAAATGATTCGTTCATCGGATTTCTACACATATGCACATAGCATAGTTGATCAATCATCTAATATAACACGTATTACATCTCAGGTAGAATCTATTGTTGAGGAATCCGAACGTATGGTAATCAATACGAGTGGTCAGGTGATAGAAGCGGATAGAGTATTGAATAGTGTGATTATGGAGAAACCTGATCTTCGTAAACACAATCATGTTATACAGCATTTTGGAGGTTGGTTTATAGAGACAGAGGAAGATGTGTTTGACGAAGAATCATGTACATTTATGGATTTTCGTATTGAGCAAAAAGATGATACTAGATTCTTTTATGTTCTTCCTTTTTCCAAAAGAAAAGCATTGATAGAAATTGCTATTTTATCGAATGATGTGTTGGAAATGAAGGGATATGATGCGTTGATTCAAGATTATCTAGACACTTACTTTTCGGCAGGAAAATTCCACATTACAGAAAAGGAAATTGGTCAAATTCCCATGACAGACTATCCATTTTACAAAGAAAGTACAAGGCGTCATATCAAAATAGGAACTGCAGGAGGCTGGGTAAAACCTTCGTCGGGATATGCATTCAAACGCATTATTGATCGAGCAGAAATATTATCACAAGGACTATTAAATAATGAGATTGTTGATACTAAATCGGATGGATTCAGTAGGTGGATGGATAGAATAATGTTGAAAGTTCTAACAAAGAACTATTTAGGTGGGAAAGAAGTTTTTGGGAGTTTATTCGATAAGAAAACTCCGGCACAAATATTCCAATTTTTGGACGAAGAGAATAGTTTTATGGAGAACATAAGTATCATGTCATCTTCTCCGATTATACCTTTTACAAGAGCTGTAATTTTTTAAAATTCTATGAAAAAGATAAGATCTTATTCAGCTGTTCTGGATTATCTATACAATGCATTGCCCATGTTTCAAAGACAAGGCGCACCTGCAATGAAAAAGGATCTTACGAATATTGTGAAGTTGTGTGAGGCACTGGGAAATCCGCATAAATCTTTAAAGACAATTCATGTTGCAGGTACTAATGGGAAGGGAAGCACATGCCATATATTAAGTGCTTTATTACAATCTCAAGGATATTCAGTGGGCTTATATTCTTCTCCACACTATAAAGATTTTCGAGAGCGAATAAAGATCAATTCAGAATTGGTTTCGCGCAAATTTGTTATTGATTTTGTAAATAACAATAGGACAATAATAGAAAGAATTAAGCCTTCATTTTTCGAGATAACTGTTGCTATGGCATTTAGTTATTTCGCTGAGAAAAAGCCTGATTATGTCATCGTTGAGGTAGGACTAGGAGGTAGACTTGATAGCACGAATATTATCACACCTGAATTGTCCATAATCACGAATATATCCAAAGATCATACACAATTCTTGGGAGATACAATTCCATTGATTGCGGGTGAGAAAGCAGGAATCATTAAGCAGAATGTACCAGTGATAATAGGGGAGCGGCAAGAAGAAACGACGCAAGTATTTAGCGAAAAAGCGAAAGCTATGAAGGCTGAATTGATGTATGCGGAGAATAAAGTTAAGATGAATGTAAGTGGGCGGGATATTTCTTTGGCTTACGCCCAAAGTAAAATTCATTGTACTCTTCCGTGGTTTTCAAGTTATCAAAAATACAATATACAAGTTGCATGGACTGCCTTTCACTTATTAATGAATGGTGGAATAGATGAGCAAAGAGCAAAAGTATATTTAGAAAATATGCCTGCAAAGACTTACTTTTTGGGAAGGTGGATGAAACTTAGTGAGCAACCATTAATCATTGCAGAAAGTGCACACAATGAAGCTGGTTTGAGAATCGTAATGGAAAAATTAAAGACATTGGATTACAAAAACTTATTCATGGTTCTAGGCTTTTCTTCCGACAAAGACCTCTCTTCCGTTCTACCATTTTTCCCCAAAAAAGCACAATACCTTTGGGCGAAAGCCAACATACCTAGAGGAATGAACGCAGATTATTTACATCGATATGCCCGCATTCACGATCTTCACGGAAAACAATATAGCACGGTAAGAAGAGCATTTTCAGCGGCGAAAAAGATGGCGAAGAAAGATGATTTAATCTATATAGGCGGAAGTATATTCGTGGTGGCGGAAGTGTTATGATGCCGAATCTCCACTTTTTAACAACGTTTCCTCTTCCGTATTATCTTTGTTGGAATTCATGAGTAAGTCTCTATTTACAGCAATACTCGCATTGATTTCAAATCCCACCAACAGCACAAAACAAATCAAGTTAAACCATAACAAGGTTACAATCAATGCACCTATTGATCCGTATAACTCATTGTATTGTCCAAAATTAGCTACAAAATATGAGAAACCCACAGACACCGCGATTATTAAAAATGTTGCAATATTCGTTCCTACTGAAAAATAATCGAATCTTCGGTGCA
>CAZMKA010000044.1:0-17243 GCA_964566605.1 uncultured Saprospiraceae bacterium
AAGATTGTTGTCTGTTTTAGCTAGAGACTAATACTAGTCTTTAAAAAATATAAAAAGGAGATGCATTTATGTATCTCCTTTTTTTATGGGTATATAATTAGAATTTTCTAATAAAAGATCTTTCCCGCTGGCGAGGATTCAGGGGTGGAGCATGTGCGGAATAAATTATTTTGTTTTTTCCTTGAAGATGTTAGAGACATTGTATGGCGTTTAAAAAAGCATTTAATAAAAATAAGATTAAACATGTTCCAGCCCCTAGCCCCGCCAGTGGTGGAAATCTTGTGTGTAGAATAAAGGTCTTAATTGAAAAATCTTCCCCGCTGGTGGGGATACAGGGGTGGAGCATGAGCGGGCAAAGTAGTTTGCAGGACTATGCATTTAACTTGTGTAGATATATTTATTTTTTAATAAGTGAGGGTTTTCTAAAAAATAGATGTCTTTAGAATAGTGAGAGTTTTTTACCACCTTATGGTGGGTAATAAAAAAAACCCGCATCATAGTCGTTCTAGACTACGCGGGTTTTTTTATTTTAATCTTTTTGGTTTTGGAATAGATTTTGCTATTTATATAGCAAATCGAATTCTATGGAATCTATCAACAAACACAATTTGAACGTATTATTTGACGAAAGATTAATTTGGGCAGCCCTTATTGTTCTTGTTTCTTTATTTTCTTGTGATTCAAATTCGACTTCTGACAGCTATGCAGGTATCACTGGTACAATTGAACAAATTCCTATTTTACCTGATTCTTATGAATATGCCATGTGGCTTAATGAGAATGAGAACACTAGGCTTATGACTTCTTTTGTGCCTGGTGATGATTTAATCTTTCGTTTAGCTTCGGCCCCACAATCGGACTTTATAGCTGACACTGACGAAATCTATGTCACAATTGAAGAAAAGAATAGCTCTTATGTTGATCCTAGTATTTATGAAATTATAGGAGCAAGATTTACTTCCAATGATGAAGCTTCGGTTAAAACTTATCCTATAACAAGTGATTTTAGTTCTGTGGCAGGAAGTGTTTCTATAACCATTGACGATACTTCAATTATTTCTTTTCTTGATGATGCTAATCAAAGTCTTTTAAATTTACCAACATTAAATGATGGTTGGAAATATACTGTTTGGTTTGAAATTAATGCGATGGATATACCATTGTTTTCTTTTAAAAGCACAGATGAAATTACTCAAGATTTAACATCTGATGTATCAATAATAGGAGGAGTAATTAAGATAGGAGTAGAGCCTGAATTATTCAGTTTAGATGAAGCTAGTTTAGGAATGTATTTATTACAATATAATGTAGAAGGAAATTCAGGAGTATTCGATATGAATACTACATTGGAAAATCTACCAACTGGTGTAATTAATAAAGAGAAGTAAGAAAATCAAATAAAACTAGTTGGGAAGTTTAATTCTCCCCAACTAGGGAAAAGATCTACTATTTTATTCTGGTATTATATTAATTTAATTCAAATGTCACTGGGATAGTATAACGTACATTTACTGCTCTGAAGTTATTCATTCCTGCTTGCCATTTTGGCATATTTTCAAGAACATTAAATACTTCTTTGTCAAGTCCGCCACCTGGATGTCTTGCAATTACAATGTCTTTTACTTGACCTGTTTTATCAACTACTATTTGTGCAATAACTCGGCCCGTAATTCCATTTATTTTCGCTACTTCAGGATAATCTATATTGTCATAAATATATTTTAAAAGTGCTTTTTCGGAACATTTATTTCTTTCAATGTCATCCATTAATTCTGTACAATTTCCGAATACTGGCATTCTCGATGGAAATATTAAAACTTCTTCAGTATTATCATTCTTATCAATTTCGATTTTACCACTTTCTTCACCTCCTTCTTCGACTAACATTTCATCGGTGAATTCATCTTCTTCCCAAGAATCTATTGTTTCATCAATATCAATTACATTTTCCTCGGTTATTATTTCACGAGGAATTTCAAGTTTGATTTTTTCAACAATTTTCTTTGGAGGAATTACTCGTTTTTTCTTGTAGTGTTGCGTAGTAGGTGGAGTTACTTCAATATCAGGAGGTAATTCAAAAACTATATTTTCGTCTTCATATTCTGAATATGGAACAACTACTTGAAAAGCAGAAAAAACAATTATTAAAGAACAGCACAATCCAATAAGAAAAAAGGTGCTTCTAAATTTCGTCCATAATTTATTAGTGGCTCTATCTGACATAAGGCATTAATTTAATTCTAGAACATTCCTTAAGAATAGTTTCTAAAAGTTTAATAATAAGCTTATGATCGATCTTAGCTTTTGTCTTATACTAAAGATGAATGTGAATTTAATTTTGGTGTGTGGGAGGAATGAAAAAATTAAAATTAATTGATTTCATACGATTAAATTTAGTTGTTCGAATGATTATTTCTGCGATAAATAAATTAATTATCCAGCTTCCCCATGATACGATGCAATATTGTATATCTGGGTCTATCGCCCAAAAAGTGTTAAGTATCATTTGTGCTAAACGAAGTGTGATTGCCGACATGGTCAAAGCGAAACTTCTAGTCATCCACTGTTTGTGTTTTATAACTTGACCTTTTATAATTGCCACGAATCCTATAAAAGTAAATACCCACCAGAAAACCGATAATAATATAAAATTGATTGTTGTTGAGAAATTTCCATTGGAATGAAATGCCATTATTAATCCACTAGGTGCGCTAATTAATAAAACAAGTATTACATATATTCTACCTGCAATTCTATGTATAGATGGTGCTTTTCTAAGGACGATAGGTAAGAAGAGAAGGGCCCCCGATAATAAAACAATTAAACTACTGAAGATATGTAAATAGAAAGATGTTTTATAATAGTTGAGATGTATAACGTGCTGTTTCGTCAACAGGAATTCTATATCAAGTTCCCACCCAGTGTAGGGCTGTACAATCTTCCACATAAGGAATGAAAAGATACATACAGCTCCACTAGTGAGGTAGGATGTTTTAATGTGAGATAGAACTTTCACAATTATGCTTTTGTAATTAAATTAATTTCTTTGAATTCACTTACTGTTCCTTTATCTTCTATTTTCGAAATTGCGCTACTTATTTTATTATAGCTCATAATTTCATTTTCATTAATACGTATCTTACTTAAATCATATTTCCAAGTGATTTCGTAATCAGTAGTTTTTATATTTCTTTGTTCATCAATTGAGGCTGTTTTTACATTTTCTGCAGTTGATGAAGCAATTAATATTGCACCCGGTTCTTCTCTAAAGTCTTTACTCAGAATATTTCCATTAAAATCATATATGATCATATAAAAACTTTTGTTGTATGCTCCGTATTGAGGGCGTGAAGAGTAAATAACAGCTACCTGATTATCGGCAGGGTAAAATCGATTAACAGCTTCAAGTGTTGGTGGTCCCATTCTACTAAACGATCCTATAGGATAAGAGGGAATAAAATCACTTTGTAATAAAGGGTTTTTAATAGATTTTCTTTTAGTTTTCAACTGTATAAATTTACTGTCTTCAAAATCAGAGCACTTAATTTCAAGTGGTAATTCTGATTTGTCAAAGTAACTTAAAAATGTGTAAAAATCTTTTTTCTTATTATTTTCAATTTCTTCCATTACGAAGGAAGAGAATAGAATAATGCTTGATAATAATATAAATGCTATGAGTAACTTTTTCATATTTATGTATTTTTAGATTTATTAATTTTTCTTCAGTTTATAGTTTTTTTCCTTGGCTTGCTTTTCTATTGATTCAAGAATAGAGTCTTCAAGATTATTTTCTTTACTTCTTTTTATTGTCTTAGACTTGATATATTCTGCTCTTTTTTTACCCACTTCCTTAATTTCTTCTTGAATTAATTCTCGTTCTTTTGCCATTTCTTGAATTCTTAATTCAAGTTCTTCTTGACTAAGAATTGCAATAGAATCTGGTAATGATTCTGCTTTATGAATTATTTTTTTATCCTTATTGTATGCGTCTACTAAATCCCAACTTTCAGCTTTATATTTCTTAGAGCTTTTAAAAATAGCTCTTGAAGCCATATTGGATTTTCCATAAGTTGATGCATTGAAATCTTGAGATTTTTGATTTTGTATTTTCGAATTTCCTTTTGCCCCAAAAGGAATATATGTGTCATTTAATTTTTTATTTAAAACAGTTATTTTATCATCATATGGAGATTGAATATGAACTGTTTTTTGATTTTGGTTAATGCTCATATATGTTCCATTCCCAAACCTAGCGCCTTCTTCCCATTTTAAATTTATTCCAGTATTATGTGGTCCACAGAAAATAGTGTTAATTGAAATGTCTTTGGTTTTCGCTATATGTGATGCTAAAGAGAAATTTATATCTCCTTGCTCATACGATTCATTTCCCGCTATATATATTAGTTTTAAATTATCGGGATTCGCAGACCATTCTAGTTCTTGTAACGATGATTGAATTACTGTTCCGCAATATTCCTCTCCTCCGCTAGTCGTCAATTCAAATAATTTTTGTGAGATTAAATCCATGTCTTCTGTGAAAGAAACTAATTTATTTATTTGATTTATATCATTAGTTTTTGATGGATTTCCATATTCGTATAGTGCTATTTCCAATGTAGGATCTTCGCCATCTTTTTCTGTTAGTGCTAATTTATTTAGTATTTGCCATAGTTGAGATTTTGCTTGTTCGATAAGACCTTCCATAGATCCACTAGTGTCTAATAAAAGAGCTACTTGAATTTTATTGTTGGTTTCGCTATTTTCTGATTCTATATCATTTGTGGAATCGGAATTGTTTAGCGCTGTGGTTTCAACTTTGGGTTTAACCCAAAAAGAAAACATATTTGTTGCATTGTTCTTTTGGTATCGTGTAAAACCGAATGAAAGTGCAAATGCGATAAGAATTAGATTTAATTTAATAGAACTCATTGTAGATGTTGTTTTGTTTTATGAATGGATGAATCCAAAATTTCTTTGAATCTGTATCAAATCTCTATTTAATTAAGAGTTATAAAAAGTAAGAATGGGTGAGTGTGTCTTTTCACTTGGTGAATGATTCCTGTGAATGTGTGAGCTTGTATTATAAAGTACTTATAACAATGATTTTCAAATTCTGATAAGTAAAAGCTTTGTATATTTGACATATGATGATTAGAGTGATTTATGTTTTTCTATGCTTTTTGTTGTTTACTTCAGGTTCTGTTTTGGGTCAATCAAAAGAAGCTCTCACTAAGGAGAAGGATTTTGTTTCGAAGAAGAAGTTTTCAAAAAGAATTACCCCTGAAGAAAGAATTGAAAAGGCAAAGAAATTAAGATTTACAGATCCCAATGCTGCAATTAAAATTTTAGAACTCGTTATTAATGAGTCGCGTAAAAAAGAAGAAATATATGAAGGTCGTGCTTATATCTTATTAGGTGATATCTATCGTGATATTAATCAAAATAAACTAGCAATTGATAGATATCTTTTAGCATTAAATATTTTTAAAGACTATAAAAATTCTGAGATTATAGCAGGAATATATGCCCGAATTGGTGAATTAGCAATTGAAGATGAAAATTTGAAAATGGCGCAGGTTAATTTTAATAGGTGTTTATCTACTTCTTTGACTTCTTCTGATTCGATACGATGTAAAGAAGGACTGGCAGATCTTGCTCTTTTAAAGGGGGAGCCTGAAGAGGGAATGAATATGATTGACTCAATAGAATTAAATTTCAGTTTAGATAGTTTGTCTTATGCAAGATTAGAAGCACGTAGGACCCAGAATTTTATATACCAGAATAATTACTCTAAAGCATCCGAGTCATTTTTGAATTCTATACAAAATTTACCTAAAGCTGATACAATTACTTCAGAAGAGTACAAACCAATCGAAAATGCTCAGAATGAATTACTAAATTATAATTTGATTGATAATGATGCGAAGCGATCAATAAGTGAATATAATCTTTCTTCCAATGCAATGATTCAACAGTCATCAGATTTAATGGTAAAAGAAAATTTAAAAATAGCGTCGTTGTATAAGGAAGAAAATAATTTAAATGAAGCATTTAAATTTATAGAAAGATCCAAAGATGTTATTGATGAAAACACATCCAAAGAAAATGAAGCTGAAGTATTTAAAAAGTCATATGAAATTAATCGACTAAATGGGAAAATGAATTCGGCTCTTGAAGACTTAGAAAAATACATTGAGGCTAAAGAAATAGCAATTGATAATTTAGAAAAAGATTTATCTTCTCAAATTAATGTTGTAAAAGGTCAACAGAAAATTGATATAGGAAGCAAGGAATATGATATTCAACAAAAAGATAGAGCTTTACTTGAAGGACAATTAAAGTTTCAAAAAATCGCAATAGGATTATTATCACTTTTATTATTAGCTTCTTTAGTATTTTTCTTTTTTCTACAAAAAAATGTCCTAGCCAAAAGAAGAGCAAATCAATTATTATATATAAAGTCTTTGCGCACACAGATGAATCCCCATTTCATATTTAATGCACTAAATTCGGTTAATAATTTTATTGCTAAAAATGATGAAAAAGCAGCTAATAAATTTCTTTCTGATTTCTCTAAACTAATGCGAAAAGTACTTGATTATTCCGAAAGAGACTTTATTGATTTAGATGAAGAAATTGAATTAAATGAATTGTATTTAAAGTTGGAACATTTTCGATTTAGAGATACATTCGAATATGCATTTATAAATGAATTAGAAACGAAGAATTACGACTTACAAGTTCCTCCTATGTTAGTTCAGCCTTTTATTGAAAATGCAGTATGGCATGGACTGAGATATAAAGAAGAAAAAGGAGAATTGTGTGTAGAGTTGAAAGAAGATAGAGATAATATTTTTATACATATAAAAGACAACGGAATAGGGCGCAATAAATCTAGAGCTTTAAAGACAGCTAATCAGAAAAAATACAAAAGCACCGGAATGTCTAATATTTCTAAAAGAATAGCTCTTATAAATGACATTTATAAAAAGAATTATGAAATCATAATTAATGATTTAAATTCGGATCAAGAGGATACTGGAACATCAGTCACAATAAAAATACCTAAGAAATGATTCACGCCATATTAGTTGATGACGAACAAGACAGTAGAGAAACATTAAGTAATTACTTAGGTAAATATTGTCCTAGTATAAAGTTAATAGCTGAATGTAAAAATATTGTAGAGGCAAGAGAGGCTATATTAAAGCATAAACCAAAACTTGTTTTTCTAGATATAGAAATGCCGCGTGGAAATGCTTTTGATTTACTGGAGCAATGGAGTGAAATAGATTTTGAAGTAATTTTCGTTACGGCTTTTAGCGAGTATGCCATTCAAGCATTTAATTTATCTGCAGCAAGTTATTTATTAAAGCCACTAGAAATTGAAGCATTGGAAGAAGCGGTTGAAATAGCAAAGCAACGAATAGAAAAAAAGGACACATTAAACAGGGCGCAGATTCTATTGGATAATATGGCTGCAATTGATAGGCAAAATCGAAAATTGGTTTTGCCTTTATTGGAAGGTTTTGATGTGGTAAAAATGAATCAAGTAGTCTATTGTGAAGCCATGGATAATTTCACATGCTTTTATTTTAAAGATGGGAATAAGTCGATGATATGTAGAAGTTTGAAGTTTTATGAAAGTGCCTTAGTTCCTTTTGGTTTTTGTAGAATACATCGATCAACGATCGTCAACATAGAATTCGTTAGTAGATATTTAAAAGGAAAAGGTGGTTCTGTCATCATGGAGAATGGAGCGGAGTTGATGGTTTCGAATAGTAAGAAGGGAGAGTTGATTGCTAGAATCAAGGGGGTTTAGGTAATTAGTAATAGGGTAATTAACAATTAGTAATACCGGCGTGATGTGGGTACGTTTGGTGATTTTGTGTTGGTTTGATATAATACCATCTCAACCCCAGCCCTTTTATTTAGAAATCCGCTCAATATAATACTCTATGAGAAGGGGACTAGCCTTTTTTAGAAATTCAATATTATAACTTTCATAAAAGTATTCCCTTCTTATTTCAAAATCTGCTCAATACATTGCCTAGATATGCGATATGCTTAGTGATAATCGAAGTAAGTAGAGCTTGGGTTGAGGTTGATCACATGGGGTGTATAACAAAAGTTATATTTCTTGAAGGGGCGATGTTTCGGAGATTTGAGATAACAAATAAAAAACCTATAAAATGATACAAATGATTACAAGTTCCATCGATGTTTCCGTAAAGCAACTTCTTGATAATGCCTTTAATAAAATAATAGCAGGCGATTTTAGGACTGGTGTAGAATCTCTAATGATTTCTTTAAAGAAAGTACTAGATCTGTTGCAAAAAATAGTCAAGATTCAATAAATGCTAGACCTTTGCCATTAGGATGGCGAAATGCAATTGGGTATAATTCGAATTCTATAACATATGCATACAATTTTAGCCATGAAATTGGTATGCGGTCTACTAGAAATAACAATCTGATATTTCCTTGTATACTTGGGGATTTTACTATTGGTTTGTGGGGGCATCTTGGAGCAACAATGGGAAATGTATATAGAAGTTTAAATACTGGACTTTCTTTTGAAATGGGATTTTATAAATATCCGAACAACAGATTAAATGGAAATAGAGCAGTTAGAAATAGTGCAATTCTTGAAAGAGATATTTTAGGTAATAAAATTGATGTTTCTTTTATTACGAATTATAATTATTCCTATTTTATGCACAATTCTTATTTACAAGGGAACAATTTAACTAAAAGTAATTTTACACTTAGAAAGGATCAAATCATAAATAATGTCCATCATTATGAAATAGGATTTAAGCTGCGTTTTGTAAAATTATCAGGAGGTTTTCTATGGTCATATAGAAGTCCAGTTCATGAGCTTAATGATAATCGTCAAGCTTGGGGAAGAGTTTTTATTACTTATCATCTATGTTCATAGTGTACAACCATGCCTTAGATGTAAACCTTGCCCTCTCCCTCACACCGGAAACATCGAAATAAATCGATACGTACATATAAACAATAGAACAACAAATAACTTGAGGCGGATGTCACTGAGTTTTAAATCAAATCTGTCCAATGCAATTTTTACATAATACATTTTTCGTCTTTTAATAAAATACGGTTGGAGACTGATAACATCAGTTGTTTCATCGGTCTCCAACCGATATTTTGAGATTATTAAGACACAAGAAGCCGATTTGGTGAAACCCCGTTGGTTGCCCTTCGGTTCGTCTTGATTTCACGATCGACTCTGCTTCACCCTTTTCAGGGTTCATTCCTGTATCTAGAGATTGAGTTTCGTCATATGTAGTCTCTTAATGCCAAAAACTTGCCAAGTTTTTCCTTTTTATTGGCACATACCCTAATGGCATTATGTCTTATATTACGATAGAAATGTATATATGAAAATCGTAATTTGTTAATCATTGATATGCTATGATTTTTACATGAACAGCTTTTACACTTTATGAAAAAGATTAATTAGTAATTCTTTTCTGCCGTTTTTAAGTTTGGATTAATAAGCGAAGTTTTATGGAATCATGAAGTGGAATTGTGGTATACTAGAATATTCCTTTTAACTTCACCCCTGTATTTCAAATTCGAAGCATGGCAAATAAAAAATTATTTCTTCTTGATGGTCATGCGCTTGTTTACCGAGCGCATTTCGCTTTTATAAATCGTCCTCTTATCAATTCCAAAGGAATTAATACCTCCGCAATTACGGGCTTCGTAAGAACGATGTGGGATCTTATGAAAAATCAGAACCCCACACATATAGCGGTATCGTTTGATAAAAGTGGACCTACTTTTCGCCACAAAGCTTTTCCTGCTTATAAGGCGAATAGAGAAGAACAACCGGATGATATCAAAGTCGCTCTTCCTTACATCAAAAAGATTGTGGAAGGTTTTAATATTCCTATCATCGAAATGGATGAGTACGAAGCCGATGATATTATAGGTACGCTCGCAAAGCAAGCTGAAAAAGAAGGATTTCAGGTTTTTATGGTTACGCCCGATAAAGATTATGCCCAACTTGTTTCTGAAAACATCATGATGTACAAACCTTCTCGTCAAGGAGGAGGTGTTGAGATTTTGGGTATTCCGGAAGTGTTGGAGAAATTTGATATTCAAAAAGTAGAGCAGGTTATTGATGTCCTTGGGCTACAAGGCGATAGCGTTGATAATATTCCAGGTGTGCCTGGTATCGGAGCGAAAACAGCGAGTAAGTTGCTGAAGATTTATGGTTCTGTTGAAAATATATTGGATTCAACGGACGAGTTGAAGGGTAAGCAAAAGGAGAATCTGATCAATTTTGCAGAGCAAGCTCGAAAGTCGAAATGGTTGGCTACAATTAAGACGGATGTGCCTATTCAATTTGACGATGCTCGGTATATCATTGATGAAATGGATCGTGAGGCACTTACGACTATTTTTCAAGAACTCGAATTCCGAAGTTTAGCACACAGTATTCTCGGGCAAGGCGACATGGTTCAAGGAACACTTTTTGGGTCCACTCCAAAACCGAATCAAGCTAGATCTCAACCGAAAGAAGAGACCTATCAAGTCGTGAAGAACGATATAAAAAGTGTGGAACATAATTATACATTGATAGAGGATGTGGCTTCCGCCCAAAAATTAGCAGAAAAATTATCAAAGGAAAAAGAGATTAGTTTCGATACAGAGACTACTGGTATTAATCCTCATGAAGCAGAGTTGGTAGGGTTAGCGTTTTCGATCAAACATAAAGAAGCGTATTATGTGGCTCTGCCGGCCAAAAGAGAAGAAGCAATGCCTTTGATTGAGGTATTTAAGCCGATTCTTGAGGATGCAGGGATTAAAAAAATAGGACAAAACATCAAGTATGATGTTCTGATGATGAAGTGGTATGATGTTGATGTGAATGGATATTATTTTGATACGATGATTGCGCATTATTTACTAGAGCCAGACAAAAGACATAAGTTGGATTACTTGTCGGAGGCATACTTAAGTTATAAAATGGTGCCGATAGAGAAGTTGATAGGGAAGGGCAAAGGGCAATTATCGATGCGTGATATTGAAGTAGAGAGGGTGGTAGAATATGCAGGTGAAGATGCAGATATTACATTGCAGATTCGAGATATATTGTTCAAGGAACTGGAGGAGCAAAAGTTGTTGCCTTTATATGATAAAATAGAACAACCTTTGATTGAGGTTTTAGCAGATATGGAGTTTGAAGGAGTGCGAATAAGCGGGGAGTTTTTGAATGCTTATTCGAAAGATCTTGGGGAAATGATTTTGGAGAAAGAGAAGAAGATCTATGAGATGGCAGGAGTTCGATTCAATATTGGTTCACCGAAGCAAGTAGGTGAAGTGCTTTTTGATCGCTTGAAGATTCCATATAGATGGCGTAAAACATCGAGTGGTCAGTATTCAACAGATGTAGAGAAATTGACGGAATTAGCTTTGGAGAATGAAGTTGTTGCAGAGATATTGCAGTTTAGAAAGTACAGTAAATTGAAATCTACGTACGTTGATGCACTACCGAACCTTATCAATTCCAAAACAGGAAGAGTGCACTCGAGTTTTAACCAAGCTCGAGCTGCAACAGGAAGATTAAGTTCGGAAAACCCGAATCTTCAAAACATTCCTATCAAAGATGAAGCAGGTAGAAAGATCCGACAAGCATTTATTCCAAGAGACGAAGATCACATTCTTTTAGCTGCCGATTACTCGCAAATAGAGCTGCGATTGATTGCGGATATAAGTAAGGATGAAGGAATGATGGAAGCTTTTGTGAACGATCAAGATTTCCACCGAGCAACTGCAGCAAAAGTATATGAAGTCCCATTTGACGAAGTTACTCCCGACCAAAGACGTAATGCAAAAACGGTAAATTTCTCTATTACGTATGGTGCTGGTGCAACGAATCTTAGCCGTCAACTGGGAATTAAAAGAGGTGAAGCTAGTGAATTGATTAAGCAATATTTCAAGCAATTTCCGGGATTGAATAGCTATATGAAAACGATCGTAGAAAGTGCGCGAAAAGATGGATATGTTGAAACATTGGAAGGGCGGAAAAGAACGTTGAGAGATATTAATGGGAAGAGTAGTTTGGCTAGAGGAAATGCGGAACGGATGGCGATCAATACACCTATCCAAGGAACTGCAGCTGATATGATCAAGTTAGCGATGATTAGTATTCATGCGAAAATGAAAGAAGCTAAGTATAAGTCGAAGATGATTATGCAGGTGCATGATGAATTGGTTTTTGACGTATATAAGCCGGAGCTTGAAGAGATAAAAGAGTTGGTTGAGACAGAGATGAAAAACGCGTTACCTGGATTGACTGTGCCTATTAAGATAGGCATGGATGTAGGACAGAATTGGTTGGAGGCTCATTAGAGTAATTAATAATGAGGTAATTAATAATTAGTAATACCGGTCGAAGCATGGTTGCAGAGCGAAGTGGAAGTAAGGTTGCTGAACGGAGCCAAAGCACGAAAAATTTAAACATTTAAGATTTTATTAATATTTTTTTGATGAAATTTGAAGTCTAAAAGAAAAATATAAGATTATGAACAGAATATTAATTCTATGCACCCTGATTTTCTCTCTTTCATTAAGTTCTTGTGATCAAGCAACATTAGACAGATTACTTGAGGCTAGTACTCAAGCTACTCAAGCAGTTTTATCGAATGATGACATTGCAAAAGCTTTAAAGCAAGCATTGGACAATGGAGTGAAGGAAGGTGTTAATAGATTATCGGCAACTGATGGATTTCTAGGATCACAATACAAAATTTTATTACCAGAAGATGCACAAACGGTAGCGGAGAAATTAAAGATCATTCCTGGCTTTGATAAAATAGAGCAAGAGATCATTACGCGTATTAATAGAAGTGCTGAAGATGCGATGAAGAAGGCAACGCCTATTTTCACACAAGCAATTACAAGCATGACGATTAATGATGCATTAGGGATTTTGATGGGAGAAAATGATTCTGCTACTCAATACTTAAACAAGGCAACGTATAATTCTCTATATGGTGAATTCGAGCCTGTGATCGTTACTTCATTGAATAAATTTGGAGCGATTGATTATTGGACGGATGCGGTGACTAAGTATAATAGTCTTCCTTTTGTGAAAAAGCTAAATCCAAAGTTACAGGATTACATTACTACAAAAGCTTTAGTTGCGATTTTTGATCGTATCAAAAAGGAAGAGGTAAACATCAGAAATAATGTATCTGCAAGAACGTCGGACTTAATGCGTCAGGTTTTTGCTAAGCAGGATTCTTAATCAATCCACTTTAAAATTAATTTGCTGAGCGAAGGTATTGTTGCCTTCGCTACAGCAATTACTTCCTCTACAGTTGTCTCAGATATTTTATCTATTGGATAACAAACATTGGAAACAACGGAAATAGCAGTGACTTTCATGCTTGAATGAACGGCAGTAATCACCTCCGGTACGGTGGACATTCCCACTAAATCTGCACCTATTCTATGCAGGTATTCATACTCAGCAGGGGTTTCAAGACTCGGACCTTGCAAGGCCAAGTAAACACCTTGATGTGCCGAAATACTTTTACTTTGGGCGTAAGCCTTAAGCTTTTCTATAGAAACCGTATCATAAGTTTTAAGCATGTCGGGGAATCGAACACCTAGGCGATTGTCATTGAATCCCCTTAATGGATGCCCTGGTTGTATGTTAATGTGATCTCTAATCAGCACAATGTCACCAGCTTTATATGATGGATTAAGACCACCAGCAACGTTTGTTATTAATGTTTTGGGTATGCCCAAAGCTTTCATTACGCGAATAGGGAAACTCACTTCCTGAGCATTATATCCTTCATAATAATGAAATCGACCCGAAAGGATTGCGATATGCTTTCCATTAAAAGTGCAAATGTATATAATGCCTTTATGGGATTGGACAGTGTTACGCATGAAATGGGGTATAGAGCTGTAAGGAATTTCCTTCAAAACAATCATCTCTTTCCAAATCTCACCTAAACCTGTACCTGATATAATACAAGCATCTAGTTGTATGTCCGGTATTGATTGCTGGATAAACCAGCGCGCAGCTTCAGCCTTTTCGTAGATATTATTCACAGCATAAAGGTAGAAAAACTTTGTTTTCTATCTTTCATTTAATGTAATTACACCACGCTCACTTACTTCAGCTTTATAAATAGATAAGTCTATTTTGTTTTCTTGAACCCAAGAAACAAGACTTTGTCTTTTTCGAAGTCTGAATTTTCTAGCAGTTTTAAATGAAGGAATACTTTTAGCTTTAGCTATGTTAGTTTCGATTTTTATTTCCGAAGATTCAAGTTCTACTAAATCAAGTGAATTCAATTCAAAACTAGAAAGCACGTCTCTTTCAATAGGCATTGCTATACTTTCGATTTCAGTATTTTTTACAATGGTATTTTTCAAGTAAAAAACTTCCTTAAAACTAGACATCATTTGTTTATTCTGAAGAAAAGTTAATAAGTAACCTTCAGGCATAATAAGATTGTTCCCTATTGAAGAAGCAGGAATGAAATTACTAGCGTAAGAAGGATTGTATTTTTTAAGCTCATTAACTGTTAATCCGCTAAAGTCACTAATGTGAGAAAAGGTCGTTTTGTCATAAATTTTAGCAAGTCCGAAAGCGTTATATTCACTAAATTTTTGAGAAACATCGCTTAGGCCGTATGCTTGGAAATGATTCATTACATACATAGTAGCTACAAGTTTAGGAAGATATCTTCTTGTTTCTTTGGGTAAATACTTTCGTATTTCCCAAAAATCTTTGGATCCTCCTGCCTTGCGAATAGCTTTGTTTATGTTTCCTGGTCCACAGTTATATGCAGCAAGTGCAAGTGTCCAGTCATCATATCTTTTATAAAGATCTGAAAGGTATTTTAAAGCTGCTTCCGTGGATTTTTTAACATCTTTTCTATCATCAACTGTAGAATTGATTTTCAAATCATATTCCTTTGCTGTTCCACTCATAAATTGCCAAAGACCTACAGCTCCCACACGTGACTTCACGCTAGGACGTAAACCTGACTCTATTACAGAAAGGAATTTTAATTCTTCAGGTAGATTATTTTCTTCGATGATTCTTTCCATCAAAGGGAAATAATATTGTGATCTGCTTAATATCAGTTCGGTATTCTTTCTACCCGAAGAAATGTATGTATTTATTATAGTTTTGATTTCGTCATTGTAAATAAGATCAATATCATTACTTAGTTGACGAATCTGTGTCTCTATCTCTTGGTCGCTAAATCTATCATTCACAGAAAAAACTGTTGTATTGGCATTTGCCGCAACTATACATACAAATATGAGTATAAAGGTACTTATATAAGTATTAATTTTGTTCATAGGATTTATACTTAAATTAATGGTTTGGGGAATGTTGGATTATAAAATTTAATTTGCTTTATTTAATATTTAAAGTATTTTATTTGGTATAATTATAATTTGCTTAGTATATGTTTTCGAACCGCAAAGGTATATGTTATAATTGGATTAGTCAAGTCATTATACATTAATTTAAATGTTAAACTATAAATGCTTGTTTTACATTATATTGTGCAATAATCTTGCCAAAAAATTAATTTCTATAATTGCTATTGACGTCTATCTTACATCTATATCACTAAATGTGTGCTTTAATAAGGGTTTTAATGCCGTTTTGTTGTCTGTGTAAATGTTAAATATTGTATAATTTCTTGCATAACGTGTTATAGCTTCTGAAGCTTACAAGCTGTCCTTATTTATGGTTCATTTGTAATATAGTTATGAATTAAAATGTCGGCAATGTTTTACGCTACTATGAAATTGATACATAATTCATAAATAGTTGACTTTTTTGTACTTTTATTAGTTCTAAATGGGTCTATAAGTTAGATGAACTAAAATATATTTAAATCAAAAGCTGCATGACAAGATTTATAATCACTACGTTTTTACTTTTTTTTACTATAATAATTTCAGCTCAGATTAATCTGACGGAAATTGAAAATACCATTTCAAGAGAGTTGTCAGAATCTTCCATCTCTGAAAAAGATGTTGATGCTATAATTATAACAGACAATTATACTTCCAGAGAAATTAACCATGTATACTTTAAGCAAACTGTAAAAGGAATAGAAGTATATAACTCTTATGGTGCTTTACATGGAAAGTCTGGTAAAATGATTTTGGATGATTCAGGAATATTCAAAGGCATTGACCGTTTCAATATTGATAGATCAAAAAACGCAACACTTGACATAATATTGGACCGTATCGCAAATCAAAAATCTTACACTTATAATAATGATGTTGTAATTACGAAGTCTGAGCCTTTGGTTAATATGAAGCAAACAGCTTCGTCGTCAATTTCTCAGAGTCCTATACAAACACGACTTGTATATTATGTTGAAGGAAAAAATAATTTGACTTTAGGAAGAATAGTGACTATCGATGATAAGAATTCTCCAGACTATATTGAGTTTTTAGTAAATGCAGAAACTGGAGATATTATCAATGAATACAATTATACAGTTTATTGTGATTGGGGTGATGGAAATCATGCAATTCATAATCACAATAGATGCTCTTCTATGGAACATTCGATTACAGAAGTGAAGTCTAAAACAACTAGTGTTTTAGCTCCGAATCAATACCGAGTGTATGAGCAGCCAAAAGCTAGTCCATATGACGGAGGTCAAACCGACGTTACAGCTCCTTGGTTATTAAATTCAACTGCCTCTCCGAATGGATGGCACAATTATAACAACACTGATTTTACACATACTAGAGGAAATAACGTTGATAGTTATCTCGATGATGATAATTCGAATAGTCCTACTGGTGGAGATGTAGCCAGAGCAGACGGTGGGGCAAATTTGGAGTTTCTATTTGATATAGATATCAACGGAGATCCTGTAAATTATCAAGATGGAGCGATTGTGAATTTATTTTATTGGTGTAATATCATACATGATGTATGGTTTAATTATGGATTCGACGAACCATCAGGAAATTTTCAAGAAGAAAATTATACAGGAACGGGAGCTTCTGGAGATTATGTTCAAGCTGAAGCTCAAGATGGATCAGGAACGTGTAATGCAAATATGTCTACGCCTCCAGATGGATCTAATCCAAGGATTCAAATGTACCTATGTAATGGTAATGATGGAGATTTAGATAATTTAGTAGTAGTGCATGAGTATGTACATGGGGTATCTATACGTTTAACAGGTGGA
>CAZMKA010000044.1:17253-22149 GCA_964566605.1 uncultured Saprospiraceae bacterium
ACATCCAGCTGTTTGAACAATCAAGAACAAATGGGAGAAGGATGGTCTGATTATTATGGTTTGTTAATGACCATTCAACCTAGCGATGTTTCCACAACAACTAGACCAGTAGGTAATTATTTGTTTGCTCAAGGTCCAAACGGTGCAGGAATCAGAAGCTTTCCTTATACGACCGATACTGGAGTTAATCCATTTACTTATGATGACATCAAAACAGAATCTGTTCCTCACGGAGTAGGATCAGTATGGGCGACCATGTTATGGGATATGACATGGGCATTGATTGATGAATATGGATTTGATCCTGATTTGTATAATGGAACTGGTGGAAACAACATAGCTATGCACTTAGTCACAGAAGGCTTAAAATTACAGCCGTGTAGTCCGGGATTTGTTGATGGTCGAGATGCTATTTTACAAGCTGATCAAATTTTATACGGAGGCGCTAATCAATGTTTGATATGGAAAGCTTTTGCGGACAGAGGACTAGGAGCAAGTGCAAGTCAAGGAAGCAGTGGAGATAGATCGGATGGGGTAGAAGCATTTGATATGCCTGGAACTTGTGTTGTAGAATTAGATAAAACGGCTGATGTCTCAGAAGCACTTCCGGGAGAAAATATTGTTTATACAATCACAGCAACTAACAACTCTAGTGAATCAAAAACGAATTTAGTGATCACCGATCCTATTCCGGCTAATACAATATTTGTTTCAGCAACTAATGGTGGGACAATGTCTGGTGGAGTTGTTACTTTTCCTGCCTTTGATTTAGGAATAGGTGCATCGAATTCGGTTTCATTTACTGTACAAATAGATCCTGCAACTGTACCTGATATTCCTGATTTCATTGACGATATGGAAAATGGTGCTGCAGCATGGAATACTTCGAATACAGGAAATTCATCTTGGGGATTGTCGACAGCACAAGCAAACAGTGGCTCTACATCGTGGTTTGCTGCAGACGTAACGTCTACATCAATTGCGAATTTAGTAACATTGGAACCATTGCAATTGTCAAGCACATCGGAACTTACTTTTAGTCATAATTATGATACAGAAGTTACATGGGATGGAGGAGTTGTAGAGATTTCTCAAGATAATGGTTCAACATGGACAGACTTAGGAAGTCATTTTACAGCAAATGGATATAATAGTACCATAAACAATTCTCGACCAGCATTTAGTGGAAATAGTAATGGTTTTATAAGTTCAACTGTTGATTTATCATCTTTTATAGGTCCAGCATTAATCCGTTTCCAAATGAATTGTGATCAAGCTGTTGGTGGTGTAGGTTGGTATATAGATGATGTAGTTGTAAATAACCAACAACTTGCAATCCCAAATACAGCAGAAATTGACGTAGATGGTATTTCTTATTTTGCCTCACTTGATCAAGCAACAACTGTGCTTATAGATCCTAATGCTTTAGTTATCCAAACATCCATAGAAGATGTTTTGTGTGATGGTGATTCCAATGGAAAAGCATGGGTGACTGCGAGTAATGGAACGGGGAGTTATACATATTCTTGGTCTACTGGCACTACAACAGATACCATATTTAATTTGACTGCAGGAAATTACGTAGTTACAGTAAATGATGGTGTTTCTTCTAAAGTAGCAAGTGCAATAATTAGTTCTCCATCTCCTCTCAGTCTTACCATGAGTTCAACAGATGCAACTGCAGGAACAGGAGGAACTGCAACAGCTGCAGTTTCAGGTGGAACGCCAGCTTATAGCTATAACTGGAGTAATGGAGGAAATACGGCTACAATATCTGATTTAGCTCCAGGAACATATGACGTAAGTGTTACAGATTTCAATGGATGTCTTGAAACAGGAACCGTAGACGTGATAGATCCTACCAATTGTAATGACAATTTAATTGTTGTTGAAATAACAATGGATCAATGGCCAGAAGATATAACTGTCATAGTAAGAGACGATGCTGGGAATCAACTATACATAAAAGCGTATGATAATTCTACACCTGACGGAGCGACAGTATTCGATTATATATGTGTTCCTGACGATTGTTATGAGGTAGAGATAGATGATTCTTTTGGAGATGGACTTTGTCAAAATGGGAATATAGTAGGTAGTTATAAAGTTTCAGATGGTGCAACAAATCAAGTGTTTTTCGAAGGATGTGATATAGGAGGAGGAGTTATTCATGATTTATGTTATCCGCTTTTATCTCTATCTTCGACACATATAGATCCTAGTTGTACTGGTTTATCTGACGGATCAATAGATTTAACCGTCCACGACGGTAGTCCGAATCCAAGCTTTTCGTATAGTAATGGAGCAACAACAGAGGATGTAACTGGTTTACAAGCTGGGATTTATACTGTTACAGTTACTGATGGTGTTACAGAAGTAATAGAAACGGTAGAAATCTATCAATCTAAAGCTACTGTTTACGTAGACAATGGAATCAACGAAGGTAGTTTATACTATGCCGCAACAAATGCATGTATCACTGACACTATTAATTTTGAAGACGTTCTTATGAATGAAGTGATTGTAGTAAACCAAGAAGTACCACTTCAAGATGGTCATATTGTTAATGGTTTAGGTTTACAGTTAATAACAGTAAGTGGAGATAATTCAAACAGAATATTCAATATTGCTTCTGGAGCAACTGTAGAGATTTACAATATGACTTTACAAGATGCTGTCGAAAGTATAAATGGTGGTGCAATAAACAATAATGGAACATTGATATTAGAAAATGTGGTGTTTAAGAATAATATGGAAGGAACCATATTGAAATCGCTAACTAATAGAGGTTCATTGGTGATTAAAGGAAATGTAATCATGCAAGAATAGGAGTGACAATCAGAATCTTTTATCAATTGATGTTTAGAAATAATGTTAATTATAAACTTGGAATACATTTAAAACATGGGAGATTCGCGGAAAGGATAGGAGGTGTTGTTTGAATCCCGCAAGAACTTGCGGGAAGAGTGCCGGATAGCCTGGTCATAGAAAAAGCTAAATCGTATCAACGATTTAGCTTTTTTTATGATTCGCCCAAAATCATTTTTATATCTTTGTCAGCTAATTTGAAAATCACAGTTAATTATGGCAGGATATAAGACGTTTAAATCTTTGAATTTACCTACAATTGATAGGGAGATTGCTGAGTTTTGGGAGAAGAATGAGGTGTTCAAGAAGAGTGTCGAGAATCGTCCGACAGACAATAGTTTTGTGTTTTATGAGGGTCCACCTTCTGCTAATGGAAAGCCAGGTATTCACCACGTTATGGCACGTACTGTTAAAGATCTTTTTTGCCGTTTCCAAACAATGAATGGTCATCGTGTAGAGCGAAAAGGTGGTTGGGATACGCATGGGTTACCCGTAGAATTGAAAGTAGAGAAGGAACTAGGGATTACAAAAGAGGATATCGGCACTAAAATTTCTGTTGATGGCTATAATAAGGCGTGTCGTGAAACAGTTATGCGTTTCAAGGATATGTGGGATGATATCACTGTGAAAATGGGTTACTGGGTTGATTTAGACAATCCATATATTACTTTTGACAATAATTATATAGAGTCTGTGTGGTGGTTGCTCGGTCAATTATACAACAAAGACTTGATGTATAAAGGTTACACTATCCAGCCTTTTTCTCCTGCAGCGGGAACTGGTCTTTCTTCTCACGAATTAAACTTGCCAGGTTGTTATAAGTCTGTAAAAGATACTTCTGCTGTTGCACAATTTCACGTGCCTAAAACAGATGATTCTGCGTTTTTATACGATGGTGTTTCCGCGGGTAATGTATACATGATTGCATGGACGACTACACCTTGGACGTTACCAAGTAACACTGCATTAGCAGTAGGGAAGAAAATAAAATATAGCCGTGTTGCAACGTATAATCCGTACACCAAAGAGCGTGTAAATCTTGTTATGGCGACTGATTTAATAGGAAAATGGTTCAAGCCTGAGCAAGCGGAACTCGATATGGATGCTTTCTCACCCGACGATAAAAAGATTCCGTTCAGAATTGAGGTAGAGTTTACTGGTGCGGAACTTGATGGATTGCGTTACGATCAATTATTGCCCTATGTGCAGCCTGAAGAAGGTGATGCATTCCGCGTAATTACTGGAGATTTCGTTTCAACTGAAGATGGTACTGGAATCGTACACATTGCGCCTTCATTCGGTGCGGATGATATGAAAGTCGCTCGTGAAAATGGAATAGGGGCTTTGACTTTAGTTGATAAGCAAGGGAAGTTTGTTGATGAAGTAACGGATTTTGCAGGGAGATATGTGAAGAATTACAAGGACGAAGAGAACTATAGAGCGGTTGATATTGATATTACCATTAAGCTTAAGACTGAAAATAAAGCGTTTAATGTTCAGAAGTATGAGCATAATTATCCGCATTGTTGGAGAACCGATAAGCCGATTTTATATTATCCACTTGATTCGTGGTTTGTTAGGGCTTCCGCCCAAAAGGAACGTATGGCAGAGTTGAATAAAACAATCAACTGGAAGCCTACGAGTACTGGAACAGGACGTTTCGGTGCATGGTTAGATAATCTTCAGGACTGGAACTTATCACGTTCTAGATATTGGGGTATTCCGTTGCCAATATGGAGGTCAGAGATAAAAGAAGGAGTTGAAGAATCAGAAGAAGAAAAAATCATTACTTCAATTGAGGAATTAGGGAAAGAGATAGAGAAAGCGAATGAGGCATTTGGATTGAATCAGGAAGTTCCAAAAGATTTACATAGACCATATATTGATGCGATAGTTTTAGTTAGTGATTCTGGAAAAAAGATGACTCGTGAACTGGATCTTATTGACGTGTGGTTTGATAGTGGTTCGATGCCTTATGCACAGTGGCATTATCCGTTTGAGAATAAAGAAAAATTTGAACTAAATTAA
>CAZMKA010000045.1:0-863 GCA_964566605.1 uncultured Saprospiraceae bacterium
ATGGAGCTGAAACGGACAGTGTATATTATTGCGTAGCAGAATCAACTAATGCTGATTTATTAACCATTGAGGCTGGAGGAATGACTATTCCGGTTGACTTAAATTCTCCTGTAGGATTTGCTTGTTTTAACATAGGCGGATTAACTAATGCTTCTTCTATTGAAGTGATTGAAAATTGGGTTATTACTTCTTGTGAAGCCCCTATGAATTTAGAAAGATTAGTGGGATACGGATGTGATGGCAATATTAATTGTTCTACTGCAACAACTGCAGATTTTCCTCAAACTGTTTTAACTTTAGTTGAGCCTACCAACCCTATTTCCATAGACATATCAAGTGATGTAACCGAAGTATCTTTATGTGGTAGTCCAGCAACAATATGTATAACTGTAGAAAATAATAATGGAGATGATTTTACCGTAATGAATGGTATACTCGCATTAAATTTAATTAGTGGTGTCGAAGTTGACTTTTCATCATTAACTACTAAAATTGGTGATCCCGTAAGCATAAATGCTACGATGGATTCAATAATTATAGGAGATCTAGACGATGGAGAAATAAGTAGTTTTTCGCTTGAACTAACTGTTGTGTGTGGAATAGCAGAAGCAGCTTTTGCTGTTGAAGCAACAATGGTTTATAATGAATTGTGTGAAGGAGGAGTTTCTAGCTTTACTGATGAATTAACTGGAGACATAACTGTGCAAGCCGCTGAATTTACTATTTTCGATGATATGGTTGCTGGTAATTTAAGAGACAACAATGTTTTTGACGCTATTCTTGGAATACCGGATACTATTAAAGTTCCTTTAGGAAATGCTGGTTCAGGAGCTATTGATGAATTTACTTATTATGTTATAAAC
>CAZMKA010000045.1:873-1716 GCA_964566605.1 uncultured Saprospiraceae bacterium
AGTAATGGTATTGTAATTAATGGCATTCCACTTACAGGTACAGTTAGTGGAGATACAGTCTTTTATACCATAACTTCAGCTGAGATAACTGCTGGAGCAAGTGGAACTTCGCCTCCTTTAACTCCTGCAGGAGTAGGAGACGGTGATGGTCTTTTAGAAGAAAATGAAGCTTTATATATATGTGAAATATGGGAAGGAATAGAATGTAATTTTGGAACTCTTGAACCTATAAGAAGACAAGCTTTTTTTGGTTGCGGTGGTGTGACCAATTGTGTTGAAAGTAATTTTAGTACAACCGGAGTAGATTTTGGATTTGCAGCGCCAGACTTGGTATATAGCGAGTATGACCCATTAACTAATAGACCACCATGTTATTCGGACGTACCAACTACATTAAGTGCGATCATTATAAATGAAGGAAATTCAATTGCTCAAGATATAATGATAAGTATTAACAACTTCAGTTGGCCAGGTGTGATTAATTCAACTTCTTTATTAATCTCATCAGACCCTATGATGGCTGGAGCTGTTTCAGGAGTCTTGGAAGACCCTATAGCTACAAACGGAAATAGTTGTTTGTCGGGCGGAGATTTCGTAAGAGGCGGAAACGCTGTATTTGAGGATATTAACCTCATGCCAGGAGATACTTTGTATTTCACTTATCAAGTAGAATATGGTTGTGATTGTAGAGCATGTAGTATTCAAGATATTTACAGGTCAAGATTAACTAGTATATCTTGGATAGATCCATGTGAAATTGAATTAGTTAATAATGATGATGTAGATTTTCGCCAATACGATGCTACCTTTGATGGTTTTATAGAAGCGGAA
Organism: uncultured Saprospiraceae bacterium; assembly: GCA_964566605.1. Taxonomy (GTDB): domain Bacteria; phylum Bacteroidota; class Bacteroidia; order Chitinophagales; family Saprospiraceae; genus JAHDFB01. The sequence goes on from CAZMKA010000045.1 coordinate 1,705, forward strand.
TCAAATGCAGTG
>CAZMKA010000045.1:1726-13282 GCA_964566605.1 uncultured Saprospiraceae bacterium
CTGATCCATATAGCAACACCGATTTTCCTGATGCCAGGTTTGAAACGGAAATTAATGTAAGTTGTGGGTTGGATCTTGTTTCAGCAACAAGATATAATCAAGCTGGTGTTGCAACGCCCGGTACAATTACAGATTTCATGAATGTAGATGGAGGTCCAGGAGTTGATGATTTAGCAACATTTTCTATCGGATCAAACACTAGCGGCTATATAGAGATTTGTTATGTAGTTGATTGTTCTGAAAAACCTACAGGCTGCCCTCAGGTAGTTGACTTAACAATTGACAATTTCTTTGTTACTGACCCAACCTGTGCTTCTGCTTGTCGTCCGAATGTAAATTGTACAGACAATGTTTCATTTTTGATAGATTGCCCTCCATGTGGCCCTTGTGACGGAACAACTATTACTGATTTACAGGTAGAACGTACTAATTTTTGTTTACTTGATGCAGATAATGACGGAATAGCTGATGACGGGTCTTTAGCTGACGCAACAACTGCAAAAGCAGGTCGATTTGTTCAAGGAGATACCCTAAGACTAACTTCAAAATCTGTTGTAAATTCTGGAGTAACCCCGGGGAGAATGTGGGACTTTGCTTATCTTGAGTTAAACACACGGACAGAAAATTTCACCATTTTAGGCGGTGAATTCTCTGTATATGATGCCAGTACTGGTGCGACATTGACTTGCAACTCACTTTCCCAATTTGTAGGTACAAATGATTCTTTATTTGTTACTGACTTGTCGGTTGCTTCAATGACTTCTTTAGGATGTTCTGACTTTGCAGGTTTCGAGTACAGCGAAGGGGATTCATTATGCATTACTGTTCTTTTCTCGCCTAAGGATCCATTTATAGGTCTTGATCGACAAATCGTATTTTCCCCAGAGTTCTATCTAACTGATGACCCATATGATGCCGGTATTAGATATCAATGTAACATAGCAATTGAAACTTTAAACCAAATTGGTTTTGATGAAACCAGGGGAGAAGATATTGAAGGAGAAGATTTTGGGGGTTGTGATATTTCTCCATTTAGTAGTACATATTTACTTTCATATGGATCTAGAAACTTTGATGAATTCTGTAATGAAATTAGATCACCAGGTACACCACAAACTTATACATTCGTAAAACCACCAGAACTTGTATATAATTTAGATGAATTCGGTTTTGAATTAACTGAGTTAGTTGGGGCAAATGAATTACTAGTTAATGATATTAACGGAGGTATACCTGGAACTTTTTTCCAAATAAATGGAGATACATTAACATTTTTTGTTGAAGATTATTTAGCATCTCTTAATATTGATAGAATAAGTGATAAAGGTGTTGATGATGGTTTTAGAGTAGATTTTTATCCAGCTATCCAAGGAAATTGTTTTTCTGTAATTGATTCTTATGATGCTACTGCCTCATTTGTAACTAATGTAGACGATAATGTTTTCTGTCAAGACACTATTCAAGAACCGCCAATCACCGAAACATTTGATTATACTGGAGGCCCTACACTTATCGTTTCAACCTCAAATCCAGAAGTAGTCATCAATGAACCTTTTAATTGTGTTGAAATTGAATTAACCAATATTACTAATATTAATGCACCATTTACATGGTTAAATATTTCTTCATTAACAGGAGGGTTAGTACCTGTTTCACTAACAGAAATTACAGGAGGTATGTCCACTCCTGTAATGCAAAATCAATTTGAATTATACCTTTTAGGCACTACACCAGATGCCGCAGAAAGAACCTTTGAATTATGTGTAAATGTTACAGATTGTGACCCACAAATTCTAGAATTTTCAGCTGGTTGGGATTGCAATCTTTATCCTGCAACTGTATTTGAAGCTGCTTGTAATGACCCATCGAGTATTACTTTTATCCAGTCCGAAAGTGCTTTTACTGGTCAAGTAGTTGAGCCAGCAGGAGATTTAGAATTTGATCTTTGTGATACAATAGATTTCGTATACAGATTTTCTAGTACTAACCTAGGAAATGTTAATGATATAGATTTTCGTTTTCTTCTTTCAAGAGGAATGAATTATGTACCTGGTTCTTTTGAAATTGCGTATCCAGTTCCTGGTACAGGAGCAATGCCAGGTGATACTACTTGGTCGTTTGTTATGGATCCAATTAATACTTTTGGGAATTTATACAAAATTGATGTTACGTCATTGAATCCTATACTTGATTCTGTAGGTCTTATAGGTTCTCCAGGATTATTTACCAATACGAATATAATTCTTGTTAGATGGCAAACTGTTACAGACTGTGACTTTATATCTGGTTCTAGAACTACATTTATTACTCGAGCTGATAATGCTTGTGGAGACCCATTGCCTTTATTAAAAAATAGAAGTCCAAGATTAAGAATAAGAGATGTCATTCCAGCTTACGAAATTGATCTCGCAGGGAACGATTTAACTTTAAATCCATGTAATATGGACATGGCAACTTTAAATATTGACATGACAATTGATGCTGATCCTGGAGTTATAAGTATGTCTACTGATACTGTTAAAATCACGCTTCCAAATGGATTGAATTATAACGCAATGTCTTATGTTGCTAATAACGCTAATACTTCGCCAGACGAACCTATCTTTGTAAATAATAATGGAGAAACTTGTTTGTTTGTTCCAATAATTTCAGGACTAGTAAATGGCGATAACATTAATTTTGACATTGGCATTACAGCTGAAGATGCTGCACAAGAGTGTGGAATTGATGAAATTCTCGTTCAAACATACAGCACTCAAAATGTATTTTGTGATGCTATATCTATGGATTGTGCATTGAGCGTTTTAAGCGGGGAACAAATCATTAATGTTTCTATAGAGAAGCCAGACTTATCTATCGAAACTACCGATTTGTCAATTATTACAATGCCACCCAATGCTGCAACATTAGATTACAGTATCAAAATAATGAACAATAGTGGAATTCCTCTTTCTTCATCAAGTGATTTAAACATAGAGTTTTGGCAGGATGTAGACAACAATGGACTACTAGATACTCTAGTTGATTCTCAAATAGTAATTTCTACAGAAAATATTGATTTAGCAGGTAACGACATGGTGCTAGTAGAAGGATCTATCCCAGTAACTCCTGGTGCTATTTGTAATGCTTTTGCTGTTTTAAACCCAGGAACTACATGTGTTTGTGCACTTGATGTTTCTAATCAAACCGATGTAGAAATTATCAATAATTTCGATAGAAATTATGAGGTGTGTTCTGGAGCAGTTGTAACAGTAGGTCCTGAACCGATTGATGGTTATGGATACGAATGGTTAAGTTTCGCAGGTAGTCCACTGGCTGCATTGAGTGAAACCGACACGTCACAAGTAGATTTTTCTATCACGAATACCACAGGAGCAAATGTTATTTACGAATACCCTGTTCGTACCTCTTTTGGTAGTTGTTTTTCTTATGACACAGTTTCTATTACCGTTTTCCCAGCTGTTGATAATTTCGCAAACTTAACTGCTTGTGAAGGTGAAACAGCTATTTTACCTGGTCCTATAGAGGGTTCAAACTTCAATTGGTCGCCAGGAACACTTGTTCAAGATTCTACTATTTCCATGGCAATTCTTGATCCTGTACCTATGGGATTTGTCGAATTAAGCGTTATTTATACAGATGCAAACGGATGTGAAGCTTTCAAACAAGTAAATTTAACTGGAGTTGGTTGCACAACAGGAACAGCTCTAGGAGATACCGTGTGGTTTGACTTTAATGAAGATGGTTTACAAGATCCTACAGAACCTCCAATTCCAGGTGTAATTGTTTATCTATACAATGCAAATAATACAACTCCAGGAAATAACTTAGCGACTACAACGACAGACGCTAATGGATACTATATTTTTGATAATTTACCTGCAGGAAATTACGTCGTTCAATTTATCCTTCCTAATGGATTTACCTACACTTCTCAAGATAATCCAGCAAGTGATGAAGATGATAATGATGCCGATGGCAATGGGTATACCCAAAGTTATTTCCTTCCTAATGGTGAATTTAATCCTACTATTGATGCCGGTTACATTCCAGACTGTTTGCTTGAAGTTGATATAGTAGATGTTTCTCCATGTTTGTTTGATGACATGGGCAATTATAGAGACGTGACAATAGATATTAGTTGGGCAGGTGCTGTTCATACATACGATTTCTTAAATGGAACGGATACTATTTTGTTGGATGTACTAAATCAAAACTTCACTTTTGTAATAGATACAGTCTCTGGAGATACTTCCATTACTGTTCGTATGGACGAAAACATGACAACGGATATTTTAGCAGAAATAGCTCTTGCTATTGATGATGATTGTACAGCTATGGATGAAGTTACGGAAATCCTTTCTTGTGATTATGACTTGGCGCTTATCAAAGAAATCGATCCCACTTCTATTATTCAATATGGTCAATTGATTACATTCAACATTACTCTTCAAAATCAAAATGCTCAAGATGTAACAAATGTTGAAATTCTAGATTTACTTCCTCCAGGTTTTACCTTCGTAAACGATTCACTAGTGAATCCAGGGTGGACAGATCTTGGTGGTGGTAACTTACAATTCATTCAAGATGAATTGGCAGGATTAGAGACAATTGTTATTCCTTTAGTTGTTATTCTTGAAATGTCAACCGAAGATGACGCGTATCTTAATCTTTCTGAAATCACTTCTTTTTCTGATACACTTGGTAATGATATTTCCAATCAAGATATAGACAGTACACCAGATGCTGATCCTACGAATGATGCAGGAGGTGTTGTTGACACAGGTAGTGATAACTCACTTGATGGAGATGGAACAGGAAGTACAACTACAACGAATCCGAATACAGATGAAGATGATCAAGATCCTGAACTAATTCAAATAGTTGATCTTGCTTTGATAAAAGAAATTATAACACCTGGTCCATATGACTTTGGAGATACAGTAACGTTTGAAATAACCGTCCAAAATCAAGGTAATGTAGATGCCCAAAACATAAAAGTTAACGACTATATTCCAGCTGGATTTGCTTGGGACACAAGCAACGAATCAAATTGGATGTTAATGGGAACAACAGCAATGGACACCATCCCTGGTCCATTATCGAATGGAGACATTGCTACTACTACCATAACTTTAATTATTGATGCAACTGCAAGTGATGCTGTAAGAGCAAATCCTTCTAATTATGTAAACATTGCCGAAATAGGCTATTTTGAAGATACGAATGGTTCTGATATAACCAATGATGACATTGATAGTCAAGCAGATGATATCCCAGGAAATGATGCTGGTGGAAATCCAGGAACAGATTCTGATAATGTTCTAAATGGAGATGGAACAGGTGGACCTTTGGACACCGATCCTGCAACTGACGAAGATGACTCAGATCCAGCTTTCATAACTATTCCACAAATCGATTTGGAAAAATCAACAATAAGTATCGTACCTGCCCAAAGCGGTGTAGATGAAAATTTCGATGTAACCTTTGAATTTGTAATTACCAATCCAGGAAATATTAAGTTAACATGCATTGGATTATTTGATGATTTTACAGAGCAACTTGGTGCTTCATTCGTTAATATAGTTTCACCTCCCGTAATTGTTCCTATTTCTGATGCTTCAGAAATACCAACTCCAGTAGCAGGTTATAATGGTGCAGTTATCGATAGTATTTTCAACGGAACAAATGGATGTTTATATCCTGGCGAAACAATAACGGTACAAGTTGTTGCCGAAATTAATTCGATTTTGGGCCCCGACCCAATCATTAATGAAGGTATGGTTTCAGCTAAAGATACTTTAGGAAATACAGTTGCTGATATGGATACAGCATTAGTCGATGTTCCTGATTGTTTCTTATCTATAATATGTCCTACTAATGCAGTTGAACTTGAATGTATCGCTGACATTCCTGCTCCAGGAACAACAGTTGCTTGGTTCAATGCGCTTGATGGATTTTCAGTTATAGAAAATTCATGTGGTGTCGCAACAATTGATGTTGTTGACACAGACAATGGTGGAACTGGATGTGTCGGATCACCTTACATTTTAACAAGAACAATATATGTTAACGATCCAGGTGATGGAACAACTGTTCCACAGGTGGATAGTTGTGAAATAACATATACGATTATAGATGATGTTAAGCCTATTTTAATGACTGCGCCTATTGACCTCATAGTTGAATGTGGTGTAGATAATACAACAGAAATAGATTTATGGACTAGTAACAATGGAGGTGGAATGGCTGTTGATGGATGCGATAATGTTACAACTACATTTGTAGCAGGAGCAACTGAAATGTTATGCGGCGGAACAACAAGTACGCTTTATACATTCACAGCAACAGACGCATGCGGTAACTCAACCATCAGTAATGCTCAGTTAATTACAACAGACACAGAAGCTCCTACACTTACAGCTCCTGCAGATGTAACAGTAGATTGCAGCGCTTCACCAGATCCTGAAGCTTGGGCAATGACAGCAACAGCAACAGACGATTGTAGCGCTGACCCTATTGTGAATTTTGCTTTATTAAATACAGAAGAAACGTGTAATGCGATGATTCGAACTATTACACATACATATATCTTTTCAGCTATAGATGCATGTGGAAATGAATCCGCTTCTGAAATAAGAACATACACGATTACAGATAATACACCGCCTACAATAATGGTTCCTGCGGACCTAAATATAACTTGTGGGCAAGATCTATCTTTATTAGTAGCAAACTGGATAGGAAGCGCAACAGCAACAGATAATTGTTTACCGAATAATGTATCAATAACCACTAACTATGATGCATCAATGCTTACTGACTTATGTGGTTCTACGATTGATGTTACCTTTACTGTAACGGATGTATGTGGAAGTTCAGCAACTGATGTTGCATCCATTATAATAGCTGATGATACAGAAGGTCCTGTAATGTCTTGTACAGAATCATTGACAGTAGAAATCAATAGTACTTCTTGTGAAGCCTTTGTAAATCTTCCGCTTCCTTTTGCGACGGATTGCAACGGAGTTGATTCTGTACTTCAAGTAAGTCCATTACCTGGTACTGCTTTAGTTATTGGATCAAATACCATTACATTCCAAGCTTGGGATGCTTGTGGTAATACAACAACATGTGAAACAATCGTAGAAGTAATTGACTCTGCTACCCCTGTGGTGAATTGCCCTCCTAGTGTAAATGTTTGTGCTGATGCAGGAACATGCACTTGGGTAAGTGACGATACTACATTACCAATTTTTGATGATTGTGGAAATCTAACGATTTCTTATCTGGTAACAGATGAAGATGGAAATACCTCTACGGCTACGGATATTGTTGGATTTACGTTTGTTGCAGGTTCTTCAACAGTCGAAGTAACGGCATTTGACGATGCAGTTCCACCAAATATTTCAAGCTGTTCTTTTACAGTAACCGTAAATGATTGCGGAGCTCCAACTATTGATACTTGTCCTGCTGATGTGACCGTAGAATGTGGAAGCGAAGATGTTGCTTCTTGGTTGCAAACGATTCTTGTAAGCGATTTTTGTGATACGGATGTAGAAGTTATTACTTCTTTATTGACAAATGAAACATCATGTATAGGTTCAAGCGCTGCTACATATCAATTTACTGCTATTGATGATGCAGGAAATATAACTACTTGTGAAGCGACATATACGATTGAAGATACCCAAGGTCCTTCTATTGATGTAGTTGCGACTAATTTAGTGGTTGATTGTACGGATACATTATCAGTTGCAGTTTCTGCATGGTTGGCCCAAAATGGTGGTGCCGAAGCATCGGATTGCTTGTCAGGTGTTAGTTGGACGAACGATTGGAATGGAAGTATTCCATCAGGATGTCCTGGTGATATGGGTTCTATTATAACATTTACGGCTACGGATAATTGTGGAAATGAGAGTACAACCTCTGCTAGCATCATTGTGAATGATATATCAGATCCTACTTTAATAATACCTTCTGATATTTCACTTGATTGTGGAAATGTGAACAATGAAGTCATAGTATCTAATTGGCTAAATAGCGCAAGTGCTACAGATGAATGTAGTTCTGCTGATGTTACAAATGACTACATTGCATTACCTACAGCTTGCGATGGTGAATTAATAGTTGTATTTACAGCTACCGATAATTGTGGCAATACATCTAGTAGTTCAAGTACAATTTCCATTATAGATGTGACAAGCCCTATTATTACAAGTGCACCTACTGATTTGATAGTTGAGTGTGGAGCGATGTCAACTGCTGCAGATATTGCGGCATGGGAAACAAACTTTGGAGGTGCTTTATCCACTGATAATTGTGACATGATCTTAGATGTAACTTTTGTTGCATCTGGTCCAATTGCTCAATGTGGTGGAACTAGTACAACACCTTACACATATACAGTAACAGATGATTGTGGAAATTCAGCAACAGAAGTAGCTTATATTATAAGCATAGACAATACTCCACCAACAGCATTATGTGTGGCTGATTTTGATTTGCTTTTGGATGAAAATTCTGAAGCTACTATTACAGCAGCTGATATAGATAATGGTTCAACAGATCTTTGTACTCCAATGACTGATTTAATCTTATCTATCTTTCCTTCTAGCTTTGATGAAGGAGATATTGGCATGAATACAGTTACGTTAACTGTAACTGACCAATGTGGAAATACTTCTACATGTACAACTGTTGTAAATGTAATTGGTGAACCTTCAATCGGTCTTGCCAAAAGAGTTGTAAATATTCAAGCTAATCCTGATGGAACAGTAGACTTGACCTATGAATTTAATATAGAAAACTTTGGAAATACAAGTCTTGATTCTATCCAAGTAATAGACGACTTAGCTACTGTATTCGATCCTTGTCAGGTAACTGTTGTGGGAATTACAAGTAGTGAGTTTACGGTAAATACAATGTTTAATGGAATAAATGACTTGGACTTATTAGTAGGTGACGATAACTTAACTGCAGGTAACCAAGGTTCTATTTTACTAGATATATCTTTACAAGATTGTAATGGTAATGAAGGTCCATTTATGAACTCTGCAACGGTTACAGCAACTGATGTTGATGGTACGATACTAGACGATATTTCTGCTGATGGTAGTGATCCTGATCCAAATGGTGACGGCAACCCAGATGAAATGTCAACTACTGATGTAAGCTTTGATTTCAATTCTTTCATTGGACTAGCTAAAAACTTAGAATTTATTCAATTACCTGGTGATGGATCTGCTATTGTTTCCATAAGATTTGTTTTGGAAAATTTCGGAAACACTGATTTAGATTCTATCGTACTAATTGATGATGTTGTTACTCAGTTCAGCCCTTGTGATGTGGTAATCGAATCATTTAATACAAGTGCTGGATTTATCTATAATGCTAATTATGATGGTGGATTAACTGACGATAATATATTAACTGGAAACTCCAATAGTCTAGATGTGGGAGAAAGCGGATTTGTTTTAGTTAACTTCCGTTTCTCAAATTGTGGTACAGCAGTTGATTTCTGTAACCAAGCATTCGTAACTGCTATTGATCCTACAGGTGCAATCGCTTTCGATGATTTCTCTGAAAGTGGATTAGATCCTGATCCAGATGGAGATGGTGATCCTACCAATAATAATGCTTGTACAGAAATTAGTTTTGGGTTCAACCCAGCTATCGGTATCGCCAAAAGAGTAAGTCAAGGTCCTACCTCAAACGGTGATGGTTGCTTCGATTTAACCTATGAAATAAAAGTTGAAAACTTAGGTGATCAAATTATTAGTAATGTACAAGTCGCCGATATTTTAGCTAATACTTTTGCAATGGCTGACTCTTGGGAAGTTCTATCTGTCGAAAGTGAAGAGTTTACAGTAAACACTAATTATAACGGTGACTCAGACCCACTTCTACTTGTTGGATTAGACACATTAGATGTTTCAACGTCAGGTGAAGAAGGCGCTATTTATCTTACAGTAAATGTCTGTCCAGGTGCCTTTATGGGACCATATTTAAACACTGCAAGTGTGACAGGAACTAGCCTTGATGGAACTAATCTTTCTGATGATTCTCAAGATGGTTCACAAGTTGATCCTAATGGTGATGGTGATGCAACCGATAATAATGTACCTACTCCTGTTTCATTCGAATTAAATCCTGCTATAGGTATTGCAAAAAGAGTGGCTGACGCCCAAATAAATGCTGATGGTAGCTTCCAAGTTATCTATGAAATCAAAGTAGAGAACTTTGGTGACGTGCTTTTAGCTGACGTGCAAGCAACTGATACGCTGACTGATGCTTTTGGAGGTACTTGTGCAATTGATAATATTATATTGACAAGTGGTGAATTTACGGTTAACCCAAATTATGGAATTGGTGGTGACTGGAATCTACTTGCTGGAAACGATACATTGTATATTAATGAAATGGGAGCAATCCTTCTTACTGTTGATGTTTCAGCATGTGGTAATACAGGTCCATTCTTGAATAATGCTGACGCAACAGCTGATGTCCCTGATGGTACAATGGTTTCCGATGATTCAGTAAATGGTTCAGACCCTGATAGTAATGGAGATGGGATTCCTAATGAAATGAGTGATACTCCTTTTGAACTAACAGAAGAACCAAACCTTGGTGTTGCAAAATATATTAGCAATCAACCTATAAATAATGGTGATGGAACCTACTCGATTGGCTTCTGTATAAGATTGGAAAACAATGGAAATGTTGATTTAGATAGTATTTCTATTCTTGATACTTTATCTAATACTTTTATGGGTTGTGATTTCGATGTTATCGGTATTAACAGTGAAGAATTTGCTGTAAATACAGCTTTTGACGGAAGCTCAGATTTTGAATTACTTGCTCCTGGCCAGAATTTAAAATCTTGGGATGAAGGAGAAGTATGTATTGATATACTATTCGGTCCATGTTCAAATTTAGGGCCATTTGAAAATTCTGCTACAGCAAGTGGTGTTACTCCTGCTGGTGATGATGTATCTGATGTTTCACAAGACGGAGCAAATCCTGATCCTGATGGAAGTGGAGACCCTACAGACAACAACATACCTACTGGCCCAATTGTATTTGAAGAAAATGGTTCTATTGGTGCGGCTAAGAGAGTCGTAACTGTGAATCTTGATGATGATGGTTGTACAGAAGTAGTATACGAAATAAACATTGAAAACTTTGGAGATGTAAACATTGATTCAGTTCAAGTAACAGATGATTTAATAGCAGCTGGTTTTGGTGCTTGTGGTTCGTTCACTGTGAATGCTACATCTGATGACTTCACTATTAATCCATTGTACGATGGATCTGGTGACATCAACTTAATAACTGGTCTTGATGATATTGAAGTGGGAGATGTTGGAGCAATCCTTTTAACTGTGGAAGCTTGTGGTTGTCCTAATGGATCTGCAATTATGAACTCGGCTACTGTTAGTGGGGTAACTCCTTCTGGACAGGATGTAATGGACGATTCAGTTGACGGAAGTGATCCTGACGGAGACGATAACGATGGTAATCCAGACGAAGATGGTACGACTGATATTATTCTTG
>CAZMKA010000045.1:13382-22062 GCA_964566605.1 uncultured Saprospiraceae bacterium
ACGGAAGTGATCCTGATGGAGACGATAACGATGGTAATCCAGACGAAGATGGTACAACTGATATTATTCTTGAAGAAATGGGGTCTATTGGTGCGGCTAAGCGTGTTGTGACTGTTGACCTTGGAGATGATGGATGTACGGAAGTAGTGTACGAAATTAATATAGAGAACTTTGGTAACGTAAATATTGATTCTATTCAAGTAACAGATGATTTAGTAGCAGCTGGTTTTGGTGCTTGTGGTTCGTTCACAGTAAACGCTACATCTGATGACTTCACTGTGAATCCATTATACGATGGTTCGGGTGACATCAACTTATTAACTGGTTTAGATGATATCGAGCCAGGTGATGTTGGTGCAATTCTTTTAACTGTGGAAGCTTGTGGTTGTCCAGACGGAACAGCTATCATGAACTCGGCAACAGTTAGTGGTGTAACTCCAGCAGGTGATGATCTAACCGATGATTCTGTTGACGGAAGTGATCCTGATGGAGACGATAACGATGGTAATCCAGACGAAGATGGTACAACTGATATTATTCTTGAAGAAATGGGTGTAGTTGGACTTGCAAAAAGAACAGTAAGTGTTGAATTGATGGATGATGGTTGCACAGAGATGGTATATGAATTCAACATTGAAAACTTTGGAAACACAGATCTTGATAGCATTCAAGTTACTGACGATTTAGTTACAGCTGGTTTCTCAGCTTGTGATACTTTCTTTATTAGTAGTTTAACAAGTGATGACTTTACAGTTAATGCTGCATTTGATGGTGTTACAGACTTTAATTTACTAGATGGATTGGATGATTTACCAGTTGGAGATCAAGGAGCTATTTTATTAACTATAGAAGCATGCGGTTGTCCTAGTGGAACACTAATAACTAACAGTGCAACAGTAACGGCGACAAGTCCAGCTGGTGATATGATTTCTGATGATTCAGTTGATGGTTCAAATCCAGATACAAACGAAGATGGAACGCCTGACGAAAGTGGAACAACCGATAATACCATTGGCGGAGAAGCTACTTTGGGCTTAGCCAAAAGAATTGTTTCATTAAATAACAACTCAGATGGAACTGCAACAGTAACATATGAAATAAACGTTGAAAATTTCAGTGACCTTGATATAGACAGTATTCAGGTAAGTGATGAATTAGCGAATACTTTTGCTCCTTGTTCTATGTTTGAAATATTAGCAATAACAAGTGATGATTTCACTGTAAACGGCAATTATAATGGTGTAACTGATACATTACTACTTATAGGAGATGACGTTCTTCAAGCCAATGATAAAGGAGCTATTTTATTCACTGTGAATATCGGTGGATGTATGGGAGATAACGGACCTTATTTCAATCAAGCTTATGGTACAGGTGTAAGTCCTGGAGGAGAAGATGTATTCGATGTATCTCAAGAAGGTAGTGATCCTGATCCAGATGGAGACGGTGACCCTAGTAATAATTCAGATGGTACTGAAACCATGTTTGAATTCACAAGTTTCATTGGTTTATCAAAGAACTTATTAAGTACTGTCCAAAACACAGATGGATCAGTAGATATTGAGTTTGAATTTACCATTGAAAACTTTGGAGATCAAATTTTATCGAATATTCAATTAACGGATGATTTAGCTAGCACATTTGATCCGTGTATGACAATAGAAGTCTTGAGTTTATCGAGTTCTTATTTCGATGTAAATAGTTTGAATTACGATGGCGCGACGGATATTAATTTATTGCTTGGAACAAATATTTTGAACCCAGGTGATATAGAGTCTGTCAACTTGTTTATAAAAGTTAGTGATTGTGGTACAGCAGAAGGTCCATTCTTTAACTCAGCTGAAGTAACTAGTTTGAACGAAGAAGGAGATATCATTACAGATATTTCTCAAGATGGGGCTGATGCAGATCCTGACGGAGATGGAGACCCTACGAATGACAATGTTCCTACACCAATTGATTTCTCATTCAATCCAGGAATTGGAGTTTCTAAGAGATTGAGTTATGGACCTATTTTAAGTACAGAAGGTTGTTATGATATTGGTTTTGAAATAAAAGTTCAAAACTATGGAGATGTTGACTTGTATGATATTCAGGTGATTGAAGATCTTACTGCTGTATTTAGTGCAACGGATATATTCTCAGTAGTTAGTATAGAAAGTGAAGAATTTGATGTGAATCCTGCATTTGATGGAGTAACAGATATGAATTTATTACTTGGTCTTGATACATTGATATCTGAAACAGGTGGAGATGAAGGTACCATTAATCTTTTATTGAATGTATGTCCTGATGGAATGACTGATGAATACTTAAATTCAGTATTTACGACTGCAATTGCACCAGGTGGGTCTATGGTACAAGATACCTCAATAGATGGTTCTTCCCCTGATCCAGACGGAGACGGAGATCCTACAAATAATTCTGGTGACACTCCTTTCCAATTGGAATGTGCTCAACCTTATTTTACAAATTGCCCTGAACTCCCTATAAATGTTGATGCACCTGAAGGATGGTGTACGGCTTTCGTAAACTTTAGTGCTCCACAGGCTGAAGCAGAATGTGGACTAGATACGATTATTCAGGTTGATCAAACTGGATTGAATAGCGGTGACTTATTCCCTGTAGGGTTAACAACATTGAAATGGCTAGCATTCGATATTCAAGGAAATGTTTCTGATACATGTATTTTGAAAATATATGTGAATGATTTCCATACGCCTCCTGTAATTTTATGTCCAGAAGATATAATATTAACGAATGATCCATTTACTTGCGGTGCTACTTTACCTGATGTAAGTCTGGAAACGGTTATTGATAATTGTTCTGACAATGTAGCTATTACCTATGAAATTACGGATGAAAATGGTAATGTGGTTAGTACAGGTGTAAATGATGCTACTGGTGCCTTTGTTAGTGGCGGCCAAAATACAGTGACTTATCAAGTACATGATCAACCGATTCTCTTAATTACAGAGGTCAATCATGTGGGACTTGATATGATCGAAATTGCAAACTTAGGTCCTGCTTCTATTGATATTAATTGTTTAGAAATTAGGAGATTAGGAATAGGTGCTGATTCAATTATTGTTCCTGGATCATTAATCCTGGATGCTGGTATGACTACTACTTTTGGCTTCAGCCAAAATTTAGCGGAAACTGATCCTGCAGGATATACCATTTCAACCAATGGCATCATCTTAGACGAAGTTTCAATTAATGGATTCCCTCTTGCTGGTTTTGATGGAAGTACAGTAGGAAGAACAATCGTGAGAAATTCGATTATTGATCACGACAATGCGGATGACTGGGATGTGGCCTATTGTTCTACATCCATTGGAACGTTGGATTTAGAAGCATTCCCTAGTAATGGAACATTAACTTCTTTACAAGGTGCTGAAGGCTCTGTGTCGGAATGTTCTTTTACGGTGACTGTTTTAGATGAAGAAACACCAACATGTGCAGAATATGAAATAGTTGAGTTCGTAGCTTCGGCTGCAACTATTCCTGGATTTAGTTGTGCAAGTTCATTGACGCCTAGTGTAGTAAGTTCAAGTGGCTTAGTAGGAACTATTCAAATCAAAGATTTAGACATTGATCATCCTAATATTGGAGACCTTTCTGTTAGTTTGATAAGCCCTCTAGGAACAAGAGTTGTTTTATTTGACGGACTATGTGCAGGCACTGTTGATGTATTTACTAATTTGAGTGATACTTCTTCAACTTCAATTAATACAGCATTATGTACTCCTTTAGGTTCGGGTTTCTGGCATACGCCAGCCCAAAGCTTTGGTCAATTCACAAATGAAGATCCCAATGGAATATGGGAGTTGGAAGTTTTAAATAATGGAGCTGAAGTTGGAATCATTAATGGATTCACACTTGAATTATTAGAATTAGTGCCATATAATCAACCGGATGTAGTGCTTGAAAACGACGAAGGGAATTGTTCTGCTGAATTTACTTGGACAAATCCAGTTTTTCAGGATAATTGTGAAATAGGGCAAGTGGTTGTTGAATATACTTCTGATGATGCTGCATTTGTGCCAGATGACGCTGTAGTAGCTGATGGCATGCTCATTACACAAGTATTTGCAGTAGGTACAACGAATGTTCAATATACATTAATCGATGCAGCTGGAAATTCAAACACTTGTGGATTCACAGTAACTGTTTTAGATACAGAAGTGCCTGTTATTCTTGATTGTCCAAGTGACATATCCATCACCCTCGGTGGCGGTGAGTGTTGTCAAATACTAAATTTCTCTGATTTCCCTATTACAGATAATTGTGGAATTGATTCCATTAGTTACAGTACTGGAAACGGGGTGGAATATTGTATTGGTAGTACTACAGTAGAAGTAACTGTATTCGACGAAAGTGGAAATACAGCTACATGTTCATTCGAGGTAGTAATTAATGAAAATCCAGTAGATGAACCATTCAACTTTACATGTAATGGAAGCATCAATTTAAGTTTGGATGCAAATTGTGAAGCCGTTATTACTCCTGACATGATATTGGAAGGAAACAATTATGGATGTTTCGATGAATATTGTGTTACCATAATTGATGAGAATGGAATCGAACTTCCAGATAGTATTGTAACGATTGAACATGTAAATCAACAACTACAAGTGATCATAAGCGATTGCGAAGAAGGTGGTGCAAGTTGTTGGGGATACATCAATGTAGAAAATAAACTCGAACCTGAAATTGGATGTCCAGCAGATATAACCTTGGCATGTAATGCTGACTTAACGGATTTAACTATAACAGGTGAAGCAGAGCTATTGTCATGTGAAGATGAGTTTACAATAACTTATATTGATATTGCAGAAGACTTAGGGGAATGTGCAGATCCAAGATTCGTAATCACCAGAACATGGTCGGTTGTTAATGAAAGTGGTTCTGAATCAAGTTGTACGCAGACAATTGCAATGGCACCATTCGAATTCGATCAAATATTATGGCCTAGCGACTTTGTAGGAGATGATAGATTATCGTGTTCTGATGTGGATGCTGATCCTACTTTAACTGAACCTTCCAATACAGGATGGCCTACTATAGACGGGATGGAAATCTTCGGTGATCACTACTGTGATTTATTCGTTGGATTCTGGGATGAAATCTTATATGATGCGACTTGTCCAAGCGGTTACTCTATTCTAAGACATTGGAGCATTCAAAATGCATGCATTCCTTTGGAAGCAGATGTCAACCCAATTAGACATATTCAAAATATCATTGTTCAAGACTTAGTAGCTCCAAGCCTAGAGGTTTTCAATGATGTCACTATTTCTGTTGATCCATGGAATTGTGGAGCTAGTTATCCGCTTCCTATTCCAGAAATGACGGATAATTGTTCTTCAGCTGATGGCTTACAAGTACAATATAGTAGTATAGGAGGTGTCATCAGCAATGATGTACTTTACATTAATTCTCCTGCTGTTACTGGAGAAAATGAAGAAGTAATAGTAACAGTATGGGCATCTGATGAGTGCGAAAATTATGCTTCAACAAGCTTTAATGTAACAGTTATTGATAATGTTCCTCCAATCATTGTAGCAGAAACTTCTCGAACGGTAAGCCTATCTACTGATGGAATTGCAAAAGTATTTGCAGAAGATTTTGATGATGGAAGTTTTGATGGATGTGGACCTATTGAATTCTTTGTTAGAAGAATGGATGAAGGAGCAGACTGCTCTTTCGTAGATGAATTTGGTTTGTATCCTGGTGAAGAGAATGGACACGAGGTGATTTCGAATAATGTGGATGACAATACTGAATTTAACGACATTGTCCACTTCTGTTGTTCAGACGTAGGCAATACTATCATGGTACAATTTAAAGTGTGCGATGATGCGAATGCAGATGGAATTATAGGAAATGAAGACGATAATTGTAGTTTGGCAATGGTAGAAGTAGAGGTTCAAGATAAGTTAGCTCCACAGATCATCTGCCCAGCAGATATGTCCATTACTTGTGTAGATTTAGCAGGACTAGGTGATTTACAAGCACTTTCTGACGAGTTCCTTGATGAACAATTTGGGTCTGCGACGGCTGCTGCTTCTTGTAATGTTACTGTAACACAATCAATAGTAGGATCAAGTGCATGTGGAGCAGGAACTGTAATAAGAAACTTTACAGCAACAAATGAAGAGGGACTTACTTCCTCATGTTCGCAATTTATTACTGTTCTCGCTGGACCAACTAATGTGTTAACTTGTGATCGAATTAGTTTTGCAGACTTAAATAATACTATTTATGATTGGTGTGATGATGATGAAGATTTACCTGCTATTAATGTAGATTGTACAGATGACTTAACTATACCTGAATTAAACATTGATATAGATGGTTTATGTACAGAAGTTGGATTATCAATCACAATTGATACGTTTGACTTTGCAGGTGGAGCATGTAAAAAATACCTTATTCATTATGAAGTAATTGATCAATGTATCTTCGACGAAAACTATATCGATCCTACAACAGGCGAAATAGACCCACAAAATAGTGGAAACGGATACTTCGAAATGTACATAGAGATTGATGCATTTGACGATGAAGCTCCTATACTCAATTGTGAGATGGTAGAAGTTGCTGCTGAAACATGTACTGGATATAATGGCTCAATTTCAATTTCTGGAACAGATAATTGTACTGATCCAACATTCTTCGGTTATCAATGGAGATTGGATGTAGATGCTGATGATGTAATTGATACAGACTGGATTCAGTATTCTGAGGTTACAGCTTCTCAAGTCAACTTAGATGAATTCCCTATTGGAACTCATAAAATCTTCTGGTTAGTTAGTGACGGTTGTGGCAATGAAGCTACTTGTGAGCAGCTTGTTATCATCACTGAAAATGATAAAGCACCTACGCCTTATTGTCTAGATGGATTAGCAACTGCAGTAATGCCTTCTACTGGATCTGTTGATTTATGGGCTATAGATTTCGATGCAGGATCTTTTGACAATTGTGACGAAGATCTTGTATTTACAATGATTCCTGAAATCGATACCGATGGTTTGTCTGAAGAAGAAGCATATAGCGCTTCATTTAATGGCACTCAACAAACGAATGGTGATTATGGATGGACATTCACTTGTGATTATATTCCCAATGGAATTAGTGAAATCTTAGAAGTGAGAATTTATGTTACGGATAGTGATGGAAATTACGATTACTGTACTGCGAGCTTAAGACTTGATGACAATTTCGATGCGTGTCAAGATGATTCAGGTGCTATAACTTATACTATAGAAGGTGATTTAAAAACGGAAACAGATGAGTTAATTAGCAATGTCGATGTTACTGTTGATGCAGAGTTTATAGAATTCCCTCAAACAGAGAACTTTGATGGAAATTATGAATTCGAATTAGTAGAAAACATCGACTACACTATTACTCCTATAAAAGATGATAATCACTTAAATGGAATATCTACAGCAGATATAATTTTGATTCAGAAACATATTTTGGGCATACAGCCTCTTAATAGTCCTTACAAAATGATAGCAGCTGATGCGAACAATGATTGTAAAATCAATGGACAGGATATCATCCAAATCAGGAAATTACTTCTTGGTAAATATATAAATGATGAGTTCCCTGAAAATACTTCTTGGAGATTCGTAGAAAGTGATTTTGAATTCTTCCCAGGTGTAATGCCTTGTGAATTCCCAGAAGCTACTGAGATTCCAAATCTTGAAAACAATATGCTTCAAGATTACATTGGTACTAAAATAGGTGACATTAATGAATCTTCTAGTCCAGGATTTACACAATCTCCTGATACCAGAAATGACAATCCATTAATTCTATTAGTGACGGACAGATTAGTAAATGCAGGTGAAACTATTGATATTCCAGTTTACGCAACTGACTTCAATGATATACGAGGTTTACAATTGAATTACGATAATTCTTTAGAGTTTGTAGGAATTGAATCTGGAAAAGTCGATTTAACTTCGGAAAATTATTCTATTTCTGAAAACGGTTTAAGAATAAGTGTAGAATTCATTGAAGGTTTATCACTTCAAAAAGATGATATCTTATTTACTATAAAAGCAATTTCTAGAAACGACGGAATGTTAATGGATATGATTACATTCACTGATCAAGGAATGAAAACGGAAACTTATGTTGGTGAAAACCTTTTACCACATAAAGCTGAGACTGTTTTCGAAGGAACAAAGGAGACAACAATGGAGTTTGCTCTTTATCAGAATGAACCGAATCCATTTAATAGTATAACAAACGTTTCTTTCGAAATGCCTGTAACTGCTGAAGCAACGTTCACAATTTACGATGCAACAGGTAAAGTTCATTATCAAGTTGTAGATACGTATGCTACCGGATTACACTCTTTACTTATTAATAGAGAGAACATTTCCGCTTCAGGTGTCCTTTTCTACAAACTTGAAAGTGGTGATTTCATAGAAACGAAAAAGATGATTGTTATCGATTAAACGATAGTATAAAACTTACTATTAAAAGACCTTTAGGCATAAGCTTGAAGGTCTTTTTTTTGGGCTCGAGCCCAAAGTTTTCTTAAATTTCTATTTGTGATGATATTTGTTGGAGGATATTGCAATAAGAAAATGATAGTCATACAGATTGAACCCTATAATGGCGGATAAATTAAGTTTTATCCTTATACCATTTCTGC
>CAZMKA010000046.1:0-13557 GCA_964566605.1 uncultured Saprospiraceae bacterium
GAAAGCCGATGGGCTGGCAGCCTTAGCCCTGTTGAGCATTTTCGACGAAGAGTATCGAAGGATAAAACTTAATTTTTCCGCCATTATAGAGTTCAATCTGTATTATTAGTGTACCCCCCCCCTAAAAAATTAAAGATGGATCCTCATTCAAAAGTAGAAAAAATAAACGCATCTCCAGCAGCTGGTGAGCAAGAAGAAGGTGTTGGAATTTCAAAAGTTCCGCCCGCTTATAAAAATAGTTCTGATAATCCTCCACCAGATGATAATGACGCAGGAACAGTTAATGAAGTAGAGAAATACAGATCTGAAAAGATGACATATTTTGAAAAACTAAGAATGATGTGTATCAAATTAGGAAGAGAAAATAAAGCAACAAATCAAGAAAAATCACATGTTTCGGAGCTTTCAGTTAAAGCAGGCACATATCATACATTAATTATGGATGGAGGAAATGATCTTACTGAATTGAAAGCTATTTATAAAAGGTATAAAGAATGGACAACTAACAGAGGTTATCTTCATATGGATTCCTATAAGTCAGTTATAGCAAAAGTAAAGGGAAGAAGAGAGCAAGAAAAGTTAGATGAAGAACGAAATAAACCTAAAGCTTTAGAGTTTAGCGATAAGTGTAATATAATTTACGCTGATATGAATGATCAATTTTCTCGTTGGAATGGGAAAGATGGGAAGCATAGAGGAGCATGGTGGGGCCCAGCAGGTCCAGGGCAGAAAGCTGGTGCAAAAACCGTACCCATAGATGTTGTTCTTGAATTAAAAAAGAAAGTAAAACTGATGAAGGAAGGATGGTGGTTTTCTGATAGTTGGTCCGGAGGTATTTCATTTCATAAAAATGGAGGTTCAGTAGCTTTTATTTATCACATGTTACCACCTACGGATGGAAAATAAGGCATTAAATCTCATTATTTTTTTCTTAATATTCAAAAGGATTTGGGCAATGCCTGCGGCCCGAGCTATTCATGGTTTCGCAGAGCTCATCCCTTCCTTTGGTCGGGATCACAGCAAAGCTGTGACCATTACTATCTCTATCGCGTTAAATAGTTGAAATTGCTAACTTTTCTACAATCAAAGAAAATGTAAAGCAGCCTATAGTTTGTGTAATCAGAATATTAAGGACTCATATAGAAGAAAATGAAAAGATAAAAACGAACTATCACTCGAATCTACTATATATGCTTTGTAAGTTTTACCTCTCCTAAAGCTTTAACAAAAAAACAGTATTTTTATTCCGCAAACAAAAACATTATATAGACACAACTGCAATAAAAACGACTTCTCTATTAAAGATTTTATAGGTGTTCTTTTTACTAAAAGTTTTTATTCTTAAGAGGTTCAGGTAGGTTTATCTAAGAGAAATAATCTAAGAGTTCCTAAAATAAAAACTAAAAAGTGGAACAAAAGCTAACAAATGGGTGTGGATATAAGGAGTTATCTTTCAGCATTAAGAAAAGTAGATATTCCCAATAAGGAAACTTTTCCTATATTTACAATGTTATTATACCAAATACATGAATAAGAATTTGTAGTATTACTCTTTGAGGAGTCAAAGGCATTTATAAAGTCTTTGGATATTAAATTACAGAAGAAAATAGCTTATAATATTCAAAAATCAAGAGAAGTTAACGATACATAAATACTAAAGAAACTAACCGATGAAATTTGGGAATTTAGAGCAAGATATGATAAGCAACAAATAAGATTACTTGCATTCTGGGACCCCAATTTAAAATCACTGACAATCTGTACTCATGGATTTGTCAAGAAGACACAGAAAACGCCTAAAGCAGAAATTAAGAAAGCGTTGGAATTTAGAAAAAGTTACTTAAACAATTAAAATATGAAACTCACTTCAATAGATGACTTAACTGATGAAATTATCGGCAAAAAAGGTACTGCAGAACGTGACATATTTGAATATGATCTTCGTATGGACATAATAGGTATGATGATTAAAGATGCACGAATTAAACAAAATATGACTCAAGGGGATCTCGGTGATCTCTTGGGTGTTCAGAAAGCTCAAATTTCAAAACTTGAAAACAACACTAAAGACTTTAGAATAGGAACAATTCTAAGAGCATTGGAAGCGTTGGGGGCAAAAGTAAAGATGATAGTCGAACTTGAAAAGAAAGAGCTAATCGTAGCTTAAAAAGCCGAAAAGATAACAACGTACATGACGTAAGATTCCCTGCGGTCGTCCGCTCCACATCGCTGATCCGTTAGTAGTAAGCAAAGAAAAAATGAGTCAATTAGGTAAAAGATTTTTTGAAATTGGAAGAGGATATGAAAATAAATCAGATAATTATTCTTGTCCATATATACTCGGAGTAGATATCAAATCTAAATCCAAACCTTTTGTTTGCGCTACGGGAGATTTTCATAGTGATTTTGGAGCTATTTTAATTACTGGCGAAGAATTGATATCAAGAAAATGGGGAAAGCATGTTTCAAAGTCAAATTGTGAAGGATTTGTGGACGAGCTTAGAAAAGCAATCAATGAAAATGAATCATTCCCACAACAATTTATTTTAGATTTAATCGAATCAGCAAATCGATAATTATGAATTTAGAAATTATTCTGGAAAATCTTCAAAAGGCTATTAATCCTTATGGTGAACTAAGTAAGCTCCTTCCCGAACAATACAAACTCTTCCCAGAGTATATCCAAAAAATATTCAATTATAAATTATTTGGAGATGATGTTCTGGTAGTTAAAGGAAACACTCTTTCAGATGATGAAGACGATCATTGGCAAAAACCATTTAGATTAGTTAATAGAAAGGAAGAAATTGAAAACTTCAATTCTGAGTTTAGAGTATTATTCCCAAACAAATTCATCAAGATTGGAAGTATATTTAATGGAGATCCTTTTGTAATTCTCAATACTGAAAGTAAGGATATGCATATAATTTACGTATCTGACATTACCTAAGAAAACAGTGAATAAGAATATATGAAGCAAACTCGATTGGCCTTGGACTCTTTCTTCGAAAGTTTGGAGCTTCAAACTATTTCGTGTTTAGTTAAACCAAAAGATGGAAGATATTTCGATATTTATGAAATAAGAGATGGTAAAAATATAAGAATTCAGTCATGTAATAATGATGGAAAAAAGGATTTTTGGATTGACAAATTAGAAGAATGTACAGATGAAAAGGCTGGTGATGAACTTTACAAAGAAATGATTAAAAAATCTATGAAAAAAGGATTTGTCTTCAATTATGTACCAAAGATAATTAGATTGAATTACAAATAAAAAGTACCTATTTTTTCATTTTTACTAGAATATAATAATAAATCTTTCCTAAGATAATAGACGAAAAGTGGAACAAAAGAAAACAAAAGGGTGCGGATATAAGAAGTTGTGGTGCATATAACTCAGACATAGAAGAAACAACGAAATAGATGGAATTAATTATAAGAAAAGAAGAATTCGAAGATTACAAAACACCTTAAAATATCTCATGGTATATTTTACAGGTACTACGATATTTAGTAGAATTTAATGAAAGATTAGTGTCGTATATAAAAATAAATTATTAGAAAAAGAGCCAAGGAGAACAGCGTGGGCATTTGATGGAAATTAGATTAAAAAAATGAAAGCTAGCTATAGAGAGAATAAGGCTATTATATATTTTTACTATTTTCCCTAAAGGTCTAAATAGGTAACTATAGAATAAGAAAAGAGAAAAATTTAATTAGTCGATTATAACGGTTATAAGCGGCTCTTTTCTCCTATTTACTAGGGTTTACTATTAAATTGCTCCTAAAATATCAGGCGAAAAGTGGAACAAAAGATAAGGAATGGGGGGTATAAGTAGTTAGTGTCCATAAAAAGTAAAATATGAGTCGTTCTAAGAAAAAGACTAAAATAAGAGGAACTACATCTTCGCCTTCTGAAAAGGAGGAAAAGCAATTTGCAAATAGAAAATTTCGAAGAAAAAATAAAGCAAAGACTAAAGAAGTGGATGAAGATAATTATCCCAAACTAAGAGAAGTAAGTGATGTTTGGGCTTTTTCAAAAGACAGTAAACTTTATGATAAAGAGATTACTGAAAAGGATATGAGAAAGTAATACAATATGGTGTAAATGAAAATTCGGTTGAATGGAAGGGCTTTGGAGAGTTGTCGCCAATTGGAGATAATAAGACTGCAACTGGTAGGCAAATGAATAGGAGAGTAGAATTTCAAATCATTAAATGATCTGTATTATAACTATATTTGGTATAAAATCTCAAAATTGAAATGATATCTTTTTAGGATAAACCAACAAATTAAAATGGTAAAAGGATAAAACTTAATTTTCCGCCATTACAGGGTTCAATCTGTATAATAACAGCTGCAACACTTACCCTTTCTTCAATAAATTGATACTTACAGTCGCTAAATCCGACGCAGGAAACTTCGTGAAATGTGCAGTATCCACTATCAACCCAGCTTCTTTTGCCATCTTATGGAATACCTCTATTTCAACGATGAATTGATCTGAAAATCCATGAGTCGCGTTATAGGCGGTCGCTGCTGTTTTACCTAAATTTGATGCAATCAAGGCGGGAGAAATGGTATGAAGTTCAATCACGAGTAAACCGTATTTTTCTACATAAGGAGCCCACTTCGCAAAATGTTCTCTGAGGTTGTCTTCTGCTTCTACCGTAGAGATTCTTCGACCTCTATATGCAAAAGCACCTTGAGAAGTACTAGTTCTTTCAGAAGTTCGAGGTGTAGGATCGCTCCATATTCTATTGTGATCAAGGAATGTACGAACGCTCAATAAGTCCTTTAGTTGAATGCCGTAATTGTCCTGTAGATCCTGAGCTAACACATCTGGTTTCCCGATATCTCCCCATATCAACTTAGCCCATATTTGAGATTGGATAATGTTTTCACGCGTTACCTCCAATGCATCTTTGTTGAAATCCGCACCGATCAAAAATAATGGGTGTTCTTCTAGCATGGTTCCTCGAAGCGTTCGTTTTTCTATGATTTCATATAAATGAATCAGAAAAGCACCATTCCCACAACCCATGTCAACGATTCCTTTGGGTTGTTTTTCAATGGGTTGATTGAAAAGGTCAATGACAATTTTATCTACCACTTTAAAATAAGCTGAATGAGCACCACCACTTCCCCATACATTCATTTTCCTGTCTACATGGATTTCTCTTGATCCTGCCGGTACATCCCATAGCTTGTTCGGATTGCCAAATAAGAGTTCGTCTATGTTTCTAAAAGTAGGAATATAGGAGACTGTCACCCCATATGCACTCGCTCTTCTCGCATAAAATAAGCCTTTTTCTGTAAAAGAATACGTTTCTCCCGTTTTCTTAAACCACTCCAATCCAACAAAAATATCGAGTAATCTACTGAAAGAATCTTTGTCAAAATGGAATTCTTCCGGGCGAAAAGAAGCTTCCATAAAGTACTTGTGAAACATGCCACTCATACCAAGTGCAACCGCTGTTGGTCCCACAATGATGCCTTCTATGTGCTTCAGTATCTGCTGTTGAACAACTAAGGTTTCGGGGTTTTCAGAGAGCTGGATGTCATAGTGTGCCTGATATTTCTGATAAATACGTTCCAATAATAAAAATGGTTCTACCTCAAATTTTCTATTATGGTACTTGCCGGATACTTTTAGTAATTCTACCACATCAGCATAGAGATGAACATTCTTGAAAGCGATTTCACTTCGCTCATTCGTTCGAAGTTGAATGTCGTTTTCAGACACCATTTCGTAAGAAATCCAGCCTTGAGAAGCCAAGGTATGCATTGCTACATTTAAGTATCCTTCATTTGCTTTGAAATCCGATGCTAATGCATGAACAGATCGCTGCTTCTTTTCCAAAAGGTCTGCAAAAATGCCACTTTTATGTAATGCGTATGCCACAGGTGCCGTCACTATTCCGTCTAAATGACGAAAAAGATCCGATCGTAATATCTTTTTTTGATCGCTATTCATTGGTTATAAATCGTTTAAAACGTTAGAAGAATACCTGTGATTTTATCTCCATTCTAGTCTTGAATTATAATGCTAAAGTACTAAATTTTCTAAGAATAAAAGGATTTGATGAAGAGCTCATTAAATGATTTTTTTGGGCTCGAGCCCAAAGAAAAAGAAGTAAGAAAATCCTTTTCCTTTAGTAGTTTCTTGATATAATAGTTAAATTGAATTACATTTACTTGATGCATCAAATAAACTATATTTCTGTGAAATTGACTACTTTTAATAAGAAGGAATTCTATGATATTCTTATAGACAATCAATCCATAAGAACCCTTTTAGATACGCAGAACATCACGCCTTTTTGGGGTGTAAAAAAAGAGCAATATCTCTCTTTAGCCTGTTTTAAATTAAATGTAAAACCAATCCTAAAATCGGGAAATGTTGAGCTTCTAGTGTGTTCAGAATGTGGGGATATAGGATGTGGGTCGGTTACCGTTCGAATCGAGGAGAAAGATGGTTATATATTTTGGAAAGATTTTCTATACGAAAATGATATCGACGAATACCCTACAGAAGATAGTGAATGCAGCCATGTAGGACCTTTTGTATTTGATAGACAGGAATACTTTAAGGCTTTTAATAGGATTCGAATTTAATAGTGTTGCTTATTATTTTCTCAAAAGTTTAATCGTCTTAATTGGTAAGACATATATTTTCAGCCCGTAATAGATTGTCTAATGGATAATTCGAGTTAAATCACACCCGCAAATCAATCCATTTATATACTAAGGAATTCATTTCCAATGGTATCTTTGCATCTATTTTGTAAGCTTATAAATTAATCGAATTAACTGTGGACTGGGTATTATATGTTGATCTTTTCGGGACTATGATATTTGCAATATCGGGCGTAATCACGGCATTAGATAAGAAATTCGATGTGGTGGGAACCTTGGTTGTCGGTTTCGTCACGGCTATAGGAGGAGGAACCATTCGCGATGTCCTTATTGGACGATTACCTGTGGGATGGATGGTTAATGTAGAATACATATATGCGATTTTGGTGGGATATATCTTGGCGTACTTATTCAAAAAATACATCATCAAATGGAAAAAAAGCATGTTTCTATTTGATACGATTGGTATCGCCTTATTCACCATTATAGGAATTAATATTGCCTTGACATACGAGTTGAGTTATCCAGTTTGTCTTATTATGGGCGTCGTTTCTGCCTGTTTCGGTGGTGTAGTTCGTGATGTGTTGACCAATGAAATTCCGCTTATTTTTCGACAAGAAATCTACGCAACAGCGTGTCTCATTGGTGGAGTTTTTTACATCCTATTAACTAAGATATGCTTGTATGAAAACTTGAATATTCTCGCCTCCTTTTGTGTCGTATTCATCATCCGCTACTTTTCTATAAAATATCGTTGGTCATTGAATTTATCGAATAAAGTATAAGTGTATAGAAGCTGATAAATTCAAAAGTGTGGAGATTACTTTTATAACTATTTTTAATTTGTAAGTTTAATATTATCATTTGACCGATGGCATTAATGATAACTTTCTCTTACCATATAACTTTTGGAAAGTCTCTTTACTTGTATGTGATTCAGCGTTTATATAGTGTTTGGTATAGCATGTTATTTTTGGGTTGAACCCAAAAGAGAATAGGGTAGAAGTGTATGGCGGAAGACTGCTGAAAGGATTTATTTTTCCATTGTGTAATAATAAGAAATTCATGTTCTTTCTAAATGCTCACACCGTCCTATAAGCGCATTTCAAAACTACTTGGAACACCATAATAATCCACTTACGGTCCAAGAAAGGTTCATTCTTTGCTCAATGAACATCACGAATTTTTCCTATTTTTATTTCGATAATCAACATACACAAACACATTGTTACGGACAAAAAGGATTTCTTATTTTTGGAAAAATGCAAAGGAAATTCCTAAGATAACAACCAAAAAGTGGAACAAAAGATAACTAACGGGTGTAGATATAAGTAGTTAGCATCTATTAGGAAATGAAATTATTGGCACTAAAAATAATATGAAAAAAAGAATATTCAGATACTTGAAACACATTCTATTGACAGTTCTAATACTTGGAATTGCCGCTATTCTTTTTGGCTTGTATCATGGGGCAGGTTTGCACTATGGCGATAATCCTTTAAGAATGGATTGGGATATGGATGGTCCTTATGTTTTTTATAAGAATGATAGCATGTTGCAAGTCAATTACATTAAAGGAGATCAAGATGATGGTTTTTTTTTAGAACAGAAACAATATCCAATTGATTCATTAATTTCCGCTTCTTGTTATTTCCCTTTAGATTCATCAAGTTTCGATTTTACAATCAAAAATGAAATTGATAGTCCAAATAGTATTTATACTGATAATAATAAGATTTTGGCAATTTCGGATATTGAAAGTGGATACAAAACGTTTAGAGACTTCCTGATAAATAGTAAAGTTATTTATAAAAATTTAAATTGGATATTTGGCAATGGACATTTAGTTTTGGTTGGAGATTTTGTTGACAGGGGATTTTCGACAACCCAAGTCCTTTGGTTTATATACAAATTAGAACAAGAAGCCGAAAAGCAAGGAGGAAATGTTCATTTTATTTTGGGAAATCATGAACTAAAAAATATGCAAGGAAATTATGAGTCAACCTCTCCTAAGTACTTTCACGTTGCAGCAATTTTACATAAGCAACAAAATGAATTATACGATACAAATTCGTTTATCGGAAAATGGATGTCAACTAAAAATACCATAGAACTAATAAATGGAAATCTGTTTGTACATGGAGGAATACATCCAGATTTAGCAAACTCTGAATTAGAACTGGATGAAATTAATCAAATAGGAAGGCATAATTACTATAAGGCATATTATCCAAGTACACAGAAAAATATTGAGCAATTATTGGTTTCGACGCATACTGGCATTTCTTGGTATAGAGGTTATTTTAAGGATGATTTGACACAAGAGCAAATAGACAAAGGGCTAAATAAGTTTAATGCTAAATCAGTTATTGTTGGGCATACTGTTCAATCAAAAGTGAATAGACAATATGACGGAAAAGTAATTGGAATTGATGTTCAACATCCAAAAGATTATCACAAAAATTGGCCGAATAAAAGATCAGAGGGACTATTAATAGAAGGAAACAAATATTTTAGAATTTTTGCTAGCGGTGAAAAAGAAGAAATATAAAACAGATGTTAAAACAGTATGATGACAGAATCACTCCTTTGTCTTGAGTCTGCATATGCTAATACCTTCGACAATCAATAAAAATGAAACATTTATTACTAATTCTTTCTATTATTTTAATCAGTTGTTCTCACAAGGAGCAACCTTCTTCTGTCATTATTGGGCAGCTGCCTAAAGATGAAATGAAGTTCCAAAAAAAGATTATTAGCGAACTTACGGGTAAACAAGAGATTAATATTTTAAACGGTGAAAGCTTACACTTAAAAAGTCGTTGGAAAAAAATGAAAAAAGGGTTTCATTAGATTATTTTCAATCTTTGTTCAATCAACTTAATTTAAATACTTATCGACATCATTATCAAATGGCAAATTCGAACTTTGCTGTTGATTTATTAATTGAACCATTAAAAGGAACTAATATTTACACCATATTACCTTCGAATAATAATAGTATTGAATATGTAGTAATTGGTGCTCATTATGACACAGATGGTAAAAATTTTCCAGGAGCAATTGACATCGGTTCTGGGATTGCATTAATCACAAGTGTATTAAGACAAGTACAAGAAATTAAAAATAGGAATCGTAACTTAATCGTAGTCTATTTCGATCAGGAGGAAGAAAGCATATCAGCGGGTAGTTTAGCCTTTGCAAAATTTTTGAAATCGAATAAATACAATATTCATTCAGTTCACTGCTTTGATTTAATAGGATGGGATGAAGATAATAATAAAGAAGTTCTGCTAGATCTTCCAAAACCCAATGCGGAAATTGAAGGCCTTTACAGGAAGCATGCTCAGAAATTAAATATTCCGATTTATTCTATCGAGAATAACGCGAGTGACTATTCTTCATTTTTTAAAGAGAACATAAATGTCATTGGGATTAGCCAAGCATATGCGAAAGGGGAGCTTTCAGGTAAAAAAGATTCACCGGAAGATAAATTTCATCTAGTGGATTTTGAATATTTAAAGTCCTCTACTAAACTAACTTTAGAAGTAATAAAAGAATTGATTTTATGATCAAGGTAATAATGAAGAATAGTTTTTTATTTGTCCCAATAATTATATCGTTGCTTTTTTTTATAAGAAAAGCAGTCCAATATGCGATGATTGATAGTTATGGACCTTTGATATTTGTAATAGCTCTTATTTTTTTACTTTTAACAAGCATGAAAATCAATAGAAAAAGATTCCTGCAAGTAGTAAGGGTATGGGCTATCTTACTTGCTATTTGGTCAAGTTTGAGGATTTTTATTTCCTTAGCGAATTATATTACGAAAACATTCGATGAATACCATTTAAATAATCAATTTGGGATTTCTAATATCATTATAAGTTTTACAATGCTTTTATTGGGAATAATTATTATTAGATATAGTCACAAAAAAAGGTTAAAAGACTGGCTATAACAAGCTGTTAACACAATCATAGAAGCCTATCGGCAGGCTATGACGGTACAGCCGAACCGCAATGTTTAATATGAAAATGAACTGCAAAAATTGTGAAAATATCGTTATAGGAAAATACTGCAGTAACTGTGGTCAAAAATCAAGCATAGATAGAATTAACTTTTCTAATGTATTAAATGAATTTTCAGAAAGCCTTTTTCACGCATTAAAGATTCATGATCAAACCTTAGCCGTCATAAAATTCACACGAGTATTCAATGATAAAGTAATAAATCTAATATTGAATGAAAAGCAGTATTATAGATTGGAAGAAGTCGAAAAAAATCTAAACATAGGAATAATCAAATTCAACATGTTTTTCCCCTCAGACAATAAATCGAAGATTGAGATAAATACTGAATTGGGTCTTGCCAAAATTAAGCTAAGACAGAGGATTTCTATAGAGCCATTCGTTTGTTTGATTCCTATTATTTTGGATCATTATCGAAAAGTGTGGAGATTTTAATTGCAACTAAATAAATATCCATCTGCTTGCTGGAATCCAACAGATTCAAGTGTAGGATTTTCAGCTTTAGATGTTTATATTATTACTATTTATTGCGGTGCAAAGATGAATCTAGTCCAATATGTATAATAACTTTCCCTTTTTATATCACTTTTGTAATGCCTTGCATATGTATTTTATTCGGAGTATGTAAGTTGTTTTGAATACTTTGTTTTTTTTGGGTTGAACCCAAAAGAGAATAGGGTAGAAGTGGATAGCGGAGGACACCACATAAAATCACCAACGTTCCAAGAAATGTTCATTCTTTGCCCAAGGAACATAACGATTTTTCCTATTTTTATTTTGACAACCAAAGTACACAAACACATTGTTACATACAAAAACGATTTACTACTAACAGTACTAAATCACCAAATTGAAAATAGGTGGACTGTTAAAAACGAATATTCTCTTATTTTACATGAAAAATCCATGGGAAGTTCCTAAGATATCAATCAAAAAGTGGAACAAAAGCTAACATTTGGGTGTGGTTATAAATAAGTTGTACACCATGAAAAAAGAAAACAACATCTGACTCCAAGTCAGAATATAATCCAATTTATTTGTATTAAAATTTATTGAGGAAAAGACAATAACAACCTCAAATAGATTAATAGGAATATATAATTAAAAAAAATGTCAAATAACTTTTGGTCATATAGCCCAGAATTAAAAACAACGGGGATTGTAAATAGATTCACTCAAGAATTGAAATATGAAAAATATTTAAATAATCAAGAATTAGGGGATTTTCTAAAAGATTTTAAAATCCTTTCAAATAAAGAAATAATCAATCTATACTATGGTGAAGTTTACAGAATAAAGAATATTTCTTTTAATCATTTAGTATTAAAAACAAAGAGACGCAGTGGTTCGGCTATTCACTATATTGATTGTAAGTATTATGAAAATTTAAAGACAATCAAAATGGAAATTAAGACTCCTAATTCTGCTGCTTATTATTATATCACTTGGCCTTTGATAATTGTATTTGTTTTAACAGTTTTTGGAAATACTTTCAACTTAAACTATTCAATCTATGGAGGATTTTATTTGTTTTGCTATTCAACTATTTCCATTCTGATTGGAATAATATTCTTAAAATTATCAGTTGATAATGTGAAAAATGATTTAGAAATAGCAATGCAAAAAATGACAGGATTAAAACCTCAAAAATAAAAAGTGCTTCGAATTGAGTTCAATTATTAGTTAAAAATATAAGCGTTCTTAGTTTTGGAAAATTGAAAAAAACACGGTGTATAACAAAGCATATATTCATGCTTTCCATTCGGTCAGCACGCTAATTTGCAGGACGTTTCATTAAAAAAGTAAAAGTATCTACATCAAAATAAATACAAAATATTTAAGAATTGAACATATTGCAATTAATATTAAAATAGTATAAATAATTAAAATTACTTATATATTTATCGCAATATTGCTGAGCTTTTCAATTAATATACAAACCCAATCATATAACTTCAGTATTACGAGAGGAAACTATGCAAATCTTACTGGAAGCACAAGTCTAAACAATTGTTTGATTTGGGATGACCCAGAATTTGATATAATTCAATTACTCAGCCTAATTTATCATTTGATGGAGAAACGGACGGATTAATAGGGTTATTCCTTCAGTTCGATCAAATCAATGAAACATTATTAGGACCAGGTTTATTTTAGAAGGGGACATTTCATTTGATAAGAAGTAAGAGTTCATTGATTTCTCCTTCTATTTATAAATGGACTTTGTGCTTAATTAACCAAACAATGAAAGAAACAATCATACTAATCGCTTTAATATTTGTTGCATTCTCTTGTGGGAATTCGGAAAGAAAACAAGTAGAGAATCAAAATAAAGTTGAAGAAAGTGATTCCCTTTCTTATACTTCAGATGAAGTAAAAACAGAAACTTTGAGGGCTTGGAGTGCGTACAAAAAATATGCTTGGGGTTATGATGTATTGCTTCCTCTTTCAAAATCAGGATATAATTGGTACGATGAGTCTCTGGGCATATCTCCTTTTGATGCATATAGTACACTGACATTTATGGGGCTAGAAAAAGAGGCTCATGAAATAGAGGATTATGCACTATCTAAGCAATGGGATACTGATGTGTACGTACAAGTTTTTGAAGTAAATATTAGGATTTTGGGCGGTTTACTTGCAATTTATGACGATTCCCGTAATCCTGAAATCTTAAAAAAAGCAATAGATTTTGGTAACAGATTGTTGCCAGCATTCAATTCTCCAACTGGTATTCCTTACCATTCTGTAAACCTGAAAACTGGAAAAACATCTGGTAATCATGGTGAAGGAAAAGGAAACATTGTAAATACAGCTCAAGCAGCGACATATCTTTTTGAATTTGGGATATTAAGTTATTATTCCAAGGACCCCAAATTCTATCAAG
>CAZMKA010000046.1:13567-21385 GCA_964566605.1 uncultured Saprospiraceae bacterium
ATGTGGAGACAGGTGAATGGACAAATGAGTGGTCATATCTACAAGCTGGAATGGATTCTTATTACGAATATTTGTTTAAGAGTAATTTACTTTTTCCTGATCCTGAAATACAGGAAATATGGGATTACAGTTTAGAAAAGATTAATCAGTACTATGCCGAAGATTATAACAACAGAAGGTTTTATGCTTGTGTAAATATGCATTCCGGAGAAATCGTTAAGCGTTCAGTCTCTCTATATGATGCCTTTTTTCCTGCTGTTCAAGCCTTACATGGTGATTTAATAAATGCTGAAAAAAATATGGAAACATGGGATTGGATTTGGGATAAATATGGGCTACTCCCAACTCGATATCTATATGATATAGATTCAATAGAATATGCTAATTCTGAATTGAACCCAGAAATTATTGAGTCAGCATACTATTTACATGAACTGACAGGTGATAAGAAATATTTAAATATGATATATAAATATTGGAACGACATGAAAACTTGTTGTAGAAATGAGGTCGCTTTTAATGCAGTTGAAGATGTAAGAACTATGAAAGCAAAAGACTATTTAGCAACCTATTTTTTTGCAGAGACTTTAAAATATTTTTATGTCGCAGTAGTAGATAAATCAGAGTTCAATTTTGATGATTACATTTTTAACACAGAAGCACATCCTTTTAAAAAGAAAAACTTCGATAAGGATAAAGCAAAAGATTATTTAGGAATTAACTAAGCACAACAAAACTTAAGCTACATTAAAGCAGAGCTTAGCCATAACGTTAAGCAATTTGAAGAATCGAAAATGAAAAAAGTCACTATTCTATTTTTTGGAATTGTAGCCCTTATAATGGGTTGTAAAGAACCAGAAAAATCAAGTAAAATCATTGTTGGATTTTCTGAATTGAATTGCTCTCCAGAACCTACTCCAAAATTTGATGGAAATAAAGTAACCCTTCTTGATGATAATCAAAATCCATTGAGAGATACGATACTAAGTCAAATTGAAAAAAGGCGTGAAGTATTTAAGCCATGCAGGGAATTGATCTTTAGGGCAATATGGAATGATAAGTTTGGAAATGAAATTACGAACAGTCGTATCAAAATGATGCCAACGGGAAAGAGATGGGATTTGCAACCAGAGAAACAAGACGAAGTAATTATTCAAGTAGAATATTCCGAAAAGGATATTGAACGAACCAAAAAACATCAATTAAATAAAGGAATATTAGATAGACGTTGGATGGATAAAGGAATTGAAGGTGTAATTGAAAATATAGAAGAAATTTGGATGCATCCATTTAGGTTTAATCAGTACAACTTTACCGAAGTAGCCCCTTTTCCTGAAGTTAAACTCCCTTTAAAAATAGGGAAATCATGGACAGGAAATTTACGAATTATGGAAGGTTGGGGCGACTGGGAAAATACATCCGGCAACTTCAAATATGAAGTTGTAAGTCGTGAAGATATTATCACAAAGTATGGGAAAATATCAAATTGCTGGCGAATTCTATCAAAATCTAAGTATCAATTTGGGGATTCAGTATTTGAATTTTGGTTCAATGAAAATCTTGGGTTTGTAAAACAACAATATAAAAATTATGGAGAGCAGACTCTCTCAATTGAACTTGAGGAAGTGAATGAAAAAAGCATGTAGCATTAGTAGCTAAAGTAAAACCATAAATTCTAATTTGTTGAAATTAAAATTAATAGAATTTTTATTCTCCTGTAATTACAGTAGAATCTGTTGTGATTAAGATTACACCTGATGATGATCTCAGACCATATATGACGGCTTGTCGAGGTGGTACAACTTTAACTTCAACTATTTTTTCTCTTTCGAGATCTACTGCGTGGTATAAAGTGTAATAATCTTGAATAATCGCACCGTTTAATAAAAATAATGGCTTACATGATTGATTTCTTAAATAAATAGAAGCTCTAGGACCAATTCCTCTTACATTAACAGTAGGAAACTTTCGTATTTCTGTAGTTAAGTCTGCTATATAAGAATTGTTAATATCATCTGAAGATATATTTAGATTTGAATTATCCGTGTCCAGTTTGTCTGATAAGATATTTTGTTGTCCAGCACAAGATAAAAATAGAATTAGGGAAGAAAAAATAAGTAATCTCATGTTATTTGTTTTTGAAGGTTACTAATAAAAAAAGTAGGATACTTTTTGCTAAATAAAAGTATCGACAAACATGTTGAAAGATAACTATTTTCGTACATTTATCAAAAAAAACGTAATTCTTAAATCGTCTTTTTTGATAAAAACTAAACAAGTTTTTATAAATGTGCTAGGACAAGTGTAACGCTTATTTGGTACATTTTGTTTAAATATTAATTTGTAAGAAAATTTATCTTTGATCAATCAATTATAAAAAGAGAATCGAAACTTGATACTTCGATTGGGATGAACGAGGAAAGTGAGATGATATGCTGAATATATAGGCCAAATCATAGAATAATTGCTATTATTAGCCTTCTAAGCATTATTTCACACCAATCAACTAACAAAAGAAAAAGAACTGGTATTAAAAAAAGATGTAAATTCCACATTACATTCTTTATAAGCTTAATGTATGATTAAAATTTCAATTGATTGTGTAGATTTAAGCAATGAATAACTTAGATAATAGAAATGTTGGCCTTATTCAAAGAATAATCATGCTTTTTACTTTGCTGGTTTCTTTTTCTTTTTTTGGTTATAGCCAAGAATTCCCTTCGAAATTCCTTTCCCTTGAAGATGGCTTACCGCAAAATATGTATAGAGTTGTTCAGGATAGCGAAGGATATATATGGATTCTTTCTGGTGATGGTATAGCTCGCTACGATGGTCAAAACTTCAATTTCTTAACTATTCAAAATGGTTTACCAGTTAATGATGTCTTTAATTTTGTGCCTGATAGACTAGGACGGAATTGGTTAATAAACAATAATAACTACTTTACCTACCTAAGGGGAGATTCAATCAAGACCTTTGATATTCAGAAAAAAAATCGTATTTATATTGTAAGCAATGACTCTTTAAGCACTGATATTTCTGACAATGAAGTTGTTAGAAGATTTTTTCCTGATGATTCTTATGAAGAAATTGAATTTTACAAATACTTATATACCTTTCTTTACCCTGACCTTAAGATAGATTCTTTAGCAGACTATGAAACACTAACCAAACAGGACTCACTTGGTGAACTATTTATAACATATGATACATATTACAGACATTTAACTCTTCAAAAGTTGAGAGATTTCTTTGATAAAAAAAATAAGTTTAAAGGCTTTACAAAAGATCTCTTAGTGGATAGTATGTTGTATTCTTCCACATATCAAACCGTTTTTCAAGATTGTATAAATGATGAGACTTTACAGTTTTTTACTGAGAATTACCACTTTACTTTTGACTATGATTTTAATTTAGAAAGCAGTATAAAAATTAATAATCCACAGAACAGACTTATAAAGTCAGTGCTAAAAGATAGAAATGGAGACTTTTGGCTTGTAAGTAAAGATGGTATTTACATAGTGAATAAAAATTTCATTTCAAATAAGATGAAATGGCTTCCACAAACTCAAAATATTAATGTTCTTGGAATTAAAAAATATAAGGATCGATTTATACTACATTCATCAAATAACAATATTTTCTCTTATTCAAAAGAAAAAAATAAAGATTATTTAGTTGATACTATTTATGCTAGACCTTCAACAAAATCAATTAGAAACTTAATGCAAATTGAGATCATCAATGATAGATTGTACTACGTGTATCCTATAAAAGATTTGAATTCTATTGCTTTATCTAAAAACAATCATGAGCAATATTCCAGTATTGAAAATTTTATTTCTTTAACTCAAGGAACTTTAACCCAGTTATGTTACAAAGACTCGATAGTATTATTTACCAAAAGAAACATAGCAGGTAGAATAAACTTAAAAAGTAGCAAAGATTCCTATTTTTTTAATGGGAAAAGTACTGACATAGATTATTCTGAAGGAACAACTTATTTAGCTGGAATTGACTCACTTTTTACATACAAGGGCACAACTTTAGAATCAAGTATAGAATTTAAAAATATAAAGCATGTAATCGCCATTTCCAGCAATTCTTTTGTAATAATCAATGAAATATACCAATCCTTTTATTGTAAGAATAATGAATGTAAAGAACTTGTTGAATTGAATGGCAAAAAAGTAAAAGATTTATTACTTTTCGAAGGTAATTACTGGTTCATATATGATAGAGGGCTAATTAAAGCCTCTTTAAATCCAGCAAGAGGGTTTACTTTAAAAAAGGAATTCAAATTAGCTGAAATTTTAAAAGTAAATCAAATAAATGATTTGATTGTTAATGACTCCATTGCCACAATAGCAACGGACAAAGGACTATTTGAATTCAATCATGTAAATTTTGAAATAATTCCAGATTCATTTCCACTTTTGATTGAAATAATAGAAACTTCTGAAAATACATATACATATAGTTCTGATATCATTCTACCTTATGATGAAAGAAGTTTGACTATCCATTGTTCAGCCTTATCTTTTAAGGATAGTAAACCAATTGAATATCATTATATAATGAAAGGGAGTGATGAT
This sequence comes from uncultured Saprospiraceae bacterium, assembly GCA_964566605.1. GTDB lineage: Bacteria > Bacteroidota > Bacteroidia > Chitinophagales > Saprospiraceae > JAHDFB01. The sequence goes on from CAZMKA010000046.1 coordinate 18,163, forward strand.
CAACTCTCTTTTACTACAAATAGTAATATTAGATACACCAACCTGAACCCTGGTAAATACGAATTCGAGGTATTTGCAATAAATGAATATGGAAGTAAAAGTGAGACAAAGTCGTTTAGTTTAAAGATAAAAAAACCATGGTGGCAAACCTATATCTTTTTGCTATTATGCCTAGTACTGTTATTAAGCGGAATTTGGTATATATTCAAAAGAAGAATTAATAAAATAAAAGAAAAATCAAGAATTGAGCAAAAGTTTGCAGAGTTAGAATTACAAGCTCTTCAATCTCAAATGAATCCTCACTTCGTATTTAATGCCATGTCTTCAATGCAAAATTTGATCCAACAGAAAGATTTTATTAAATCTGATTCTTATCTAGCTAAGTTTTCAAGATTGATGCGCATGTATCTTGAAAGCTCGAAACAAAAGTATATTCCAATTCAGGATGAACTTGAAATCATAGAGCTATATATTGCCCTAGAAAAACTTCGCTTTCAAGAAAAAATTTCCTTCCAATTGGATAATCATCTTTCAATTGAACTTGTACAAGCTAAAATACCCTCTTCATTGATACAACCATTCATTGAAAATGCTATCAATCATGGATTATTCCATAAAGAGGGACCTGGTCTTATTATTCTCAGACTTTATGAAAAAGAAAATGTAATATTCATAGAAATAGAGGATGACGGTGTCGGCAGAGTTAAATCAGAGGAAATTAATAAAGGCATCTTTAAACCCAAGTCAAGAGCAATTGGTATTATTGACGATAAAATAAAGGCTATAAAGAAAATGGACAACTATAATTTAAACTATGAAATAATAGACTTGTATGATAAACTTAATAAACCAACAGGAACTAAAGTAATTATACAAATCAATTCTTAAAGATGAGCGAAATAAAGATTATAATAATTGATGACGAACGATTAGCAAGAGAAAACCTGCGTTCCAAAATTTTACAATATTCCAATCAATTTAAAATAATTGGTGAAGCAGAAAATATTGAAGTTGCTAAAGTTCTAATAGACGATGAAAAACCTGATGCTATTTTCTTAGATATTTCAATGCCTCATGGAAGTGGCTTTGATCTGCTAAATCAATATGATAAAATAGACTTTGATGTAATTTTTGTAACAGCATATAATCGATTTGCTATCCAAGCATTCAAATACTTTGCTATTGGTTATATTTTAAAACCGATAGAACTTTCGGAATTAAATGCCATTTTATCACATTTAGCTCAAAAAAATAATTTGCCGAAAGAATCGGAAAACCTTACAGAACTTATTAAGTACATTAAAAATGATCAAAATATTCCTGTTCTTGCCGTACCTGTGGAATCAGGATTTGAATTTATAGGAAGTGATAAAATTATGCACTTAGAAGCGAGTGATGGATATACGACTATTTATATGAAAGATGGTCATTCAATATTGAGTTCAAAATCTTTGAGTTATTATGTAACTCTATTGGATAGTCAACTTTTTATTCAAATCCATAGATCATTTATTATTAATCTTAATTTTCTTAAAAGATATCATAAAATAGGATTTGTAACAATGAAAAATGGAGATGAGATTCCGGTTTCGAAAACAAAAAGAAGTCAGTTTAAGAATTTATTCCGATAATACTTTTTATTAATAATCTTAAAACAATGTTTTTTTGACTTCCGTCAAAAGGTATTTCTAAATGTAGTTTAATTGATATCAAACATATAAAATCCAGACTTGAGTTTAGCTAGTCTGGATTTTGCAGTTTTTTCAAGATTTTAAGTATAAACTCCATTTTAATATATAATAAAATAAATGGAATAACTTGCTAATGGATAGTATAATGCTATGGCAAACATAAACCAAGTCTTTTATTTTCAATAAGTTTATAAAGTACAATCTGTGAAGAGGCTAAAATGGAGTTGAACGGGGCAAAAAACAAGCTGAATAGAATGTATATTTTTTATAATATGTAAAAGAACTTAATGGATTAAAATTCGTTTGTGACTTCAACTTGATTTTTTCATTATTTATAAAGTTTCTTTTTATAAAATCATTCAGGCACTTACAATTCCAATATTCAATAGACATCAAAAGAAACGCCCAACGGATTTTGAAACCGATGGGCGTTTAAATTTTAATCTCGTATGTTAAACTTTATAAAACTAATATCATTTCTATTGCACTTTATCAATATAGTTTTTTTATAAAATATTCAACAAATTGAAGTAGCTGTGGAGTTATTTTTGAATAACTATTTTCTTCGTAAGATTTAAGTTTTCAGAGTTCACTTGTATCATATAAATACCACTTTCCAAATTTTGACCTATCTCTGCTTGCAAAGTATTTTGACCTAATTCCAAAGTGTATCTATTATTCGAGACCAACTTGCCCTCCAAAGAATATACATTAATTGCAATTTCTTTATCTATAACATTCTCAATAGTTAATTTACTGATTGAGCTTGTAGGATTCGGGTAGAGTTTTAAATTAACATTACCTCTTGTCGCAATTGGATTTGATTCCTTACTTTTACCAGGGGTACCAATACCAATAGCACATTGTTTTTCACTCGTACTTCCACCTAAAGGTTCACAAATTGCATGAACTCTCCATGAAAAACAAGATATTCCCAAACCATTTGTTTGAAGGACAGCTTCATTTTTATTAGCATTAATTAATACTTGACTAGTTTCTCCCCCAAAAGCACAACACTCAGGATCATTGTAATTAATTTCAACTACGTAAGATGTTGCACCTGCAACGTTATCCCATGTAAAAGTTGATTTACCAAATTGACCAAGCGTATGTGTCAGACCTGTTGCTGGTTCAATTTCACAATTTGGATCTACTTGATCTAAGAATTCATAACAATCTTCGTAAAAACATCCATTAATATTAAATATTTTGACACAGTATAGCCTTGATTTATTAGGTGTAGCTGTTAATTCTCTAGTAAAACCTACTATTGTAACATCAAGAGTTTCATAATCTAAAAAAGTCCATCTGTAGAAATTGACATCTAAATCACCACAAACTGGTAAATCCGCTGTTAACTGGCCATTTTGTCCTAATACAATATTAAAATTAACTTCTTCGCATTCAGCGGTTTTAAAACAAAATACATTAGGTTGTACATCTGTACATGCAAATAATCCTTCGATTGTATTTGTTTGTTGTGGTGGGTTAATATTTCCATTTATTATAGTAGTTATAGAATGTTGTTGTTG
>CAZMKA010000047.1:0-21277 GCA_964566605.1 uncultured Saprospiraceae bacterium
GATAATACTTAATTAGCTTATAAACAACATTTTAGGGCACTTATGAATATGCCTAGTCCCTTGTCGTGAGAAATCTATTACGTAATAGTGACTACCTTATCCTTTCTTTGTTTTAGAATTTCAAATATAATATAACACAAAACACTTTGGGCTTAAAGCCCGCTTAAAAACATTATGAAAATTCGTAACAGAAAAGTTACTTATCGAGATTAGAAATTATCTCGTAGATTTGATTCGCGATTTTACGATCATCGAATTCATTTAAAACTTTTTCTCGCCCATTATCTCCCATTTCTTTCTTTCGGACTGGATCAAGTTCAATAAATTTTTGTAAAGCTTTCGCAAGGGAAACTTCACTTTTTACTTTTACTAAATAACCGTTATGATCCTCAACTATCGCCTCACGGCATCCCGCAACGTCAGTTGAAATGACAGGCTTCCCCATAGCCATTCCTTCAGTAATTGTTCTTGGAATAGCTTCTCTATAACTAGGTAATACGATACAATCACTCTGCTTAATATACTTCCTTACATCTCTATGAAAACCTTGATATTCTATATATTCTTTATTTACCCATTCAGCTAATTGATTTTTATCTATAGCCGCAGGATTACCAGGGTCTAGATCGCCTACAACCCAAAACTTTATATTCTTGTTTTTACTTCTTATAATTTTTGCTGCTTCCACAAATTCTGTAATTCCCTTATCATATAAAAGCCTGCCTATGAAAGTGAAAATAATTGAATCGCTACTTACTTGCCCATTAGAATTCGGTTTAAAATAATTAATATCAACGCCACATCCTTTAATACTTATTCCTTTTCCTTTGGAAATAATATTTTTCTTTTCAAATAATTCTCTATCAGCAATATTCTCAAAGATTATTTTCTTGTGAAATTTTGAAGTATACTTGTATAAAAATGATGTTATGTTCTGAATAAATCCTTTGTGAATAAATGGATATCCCAAACCAGTAACAATTGCTACTGAATCTATTTTTTTAATCCTAGCTGCAATAGCTCCATATATATTTGGCTTATTAGTGTAGTGAATAACTAAGTCAGGTTTGACTTGAGAATATCTTCGAATTAATTCCAATATTAATAATAAATCACGAAAAGGATTTGTACTATCTCGTCCCAACGTTTTTAACCCAAAGTGTTTGACATTAGAATACTTATCTTTATAATCTAAATACTCATCTATAGGTGCAATTACTGTCACCTCATGCCCCTCACTCAAAAGTTTATTAATAACATTCTGCCGAAAATTATAAATATTCCAGGTGGAATTTGCTACAAGCGCAATCTTCATTTAAGCTTTCTCATTTATTTCCTTCAATACTGCTTTTATTTCCTGCTCGTCAGATTTAGGATAAATCAATAACCCTCCTGGTTCATCAACTACTATATAATCATCTAATCCTTTAACAACAACAATTTTGTCACTATCGGTTCTTATTAAACAATTACTCGAATCTTTGATATAAGTATTTGCTCCAAGTGAAATAACTTCATTAGCATCATTTCTTAAATAAGCATGTAAAGAATTCCAAGTTCCTAAATCACTCCATCCTATGTCTGAAGGTATTGTATAAACATTATCTGCCTTTTCAAGAATAGCATAATCAACAGAAATACTTGGCGTCAGAGGATAGACTTCATTTATATAATCTTGCTCTTCCGCTGTATTTATTTTAGATATATCTTTTGATAAGGTGGAAATAATATCTGGGGCATTCGTTTTAAATGACTCAATTAAATCTTGTGCCTTCCAAACAAATATTCCCGCATTCCAATAATAATTACCTGCTGCTAAATATTCTTTTGCTGTGTCAAGATTCGGCTTCTCTCTAAATCGATTAACCTTTAATACCTCTTCTGTATCTTCTTTATTAACCTCTATATAGCCATAGCCCGTATCCGGTCGCGTTGGCTGAATTCCTAATGTTACTATCGCATTACTCAATTCGACGAACTTTAATGCCTTTTTAATATTTTCAACAAATACATTTGTTTTTAATATCACAGCATCCGAGGGAGCCGTCACGAAAATGGCATTTTTGTTTTGTGCAAATAATCTTAATGCTGTATATGCAACACATGGACCCGTATTATTTCTACTTGGCTCGCATAAAATATTTAATTCAGACAATTCAGGCAAGTGTTCCATTACTTGTTGCTTGTACTGTTGATTCGTCAAAATCAAAATTCTTTCAGCAGGAACAACATTTAAGAATCGCTCGAACGTTAAACGCAAAAGTGATTTCCCAACACCCAAAATATCAAGAAATTGTTTAGGAGTCTTTTCTGTCGATGAAGGCCAGAATCTTGATCCTATTCCTCCTGCCATAATGGTTATATAATAATTTTCCATTTTAATTTTTAAATAAACAACTAAATAAAATTATGGTATAATTTCTAATTTTATAATGGTGGCCAATATCTTATTTTTAATAAATAGTAATGTGCTACAAAACGTAGTAGTGGTCTTAACCACTGTTAGCATTTATAGATTAATAAAAGAAATATTAGCGCTGATTTTAAATTCAATCAGTATTAATACCAATCTTCTTGTGTTAGACCTTTGTAAACAAGTTCTATACCTTCTTTTAATTCTATACGATATTTCCACCCGATTTCTTCTAGTTTACCAACATTCATCAATTTACGAGGAGTTCCATCGGGCTTCGTAGTATCTTTTACTATCTCACCTTCATATCCTACTACTTTCTTTATTAAAGTAGCTAGTTCAAAAATTGAAACATCTTTTCCTGTACCTATATTTACTAATCCCTTTTCATTGTAACTATCCATAAGGAAAACACAAGCATCAGCTAAATCATCAACATGTAAAAATTCTCTTTTTGGAGAACCTGTTCCCCACATAACTACTTCAGGAGTATTGTTCTTTTTCGCTTCGTGAAATTTACGAATCAATGCTGGAAGAACGTGTGAATTTTTTAAATCATAATTGTCATTCGGTCCATATAAATTCGTAGGCATAACTGAAATAAAATTACACCCATACTGATCTCTATATGCATCACATAATTTAATTCCTGCAATTTTAGCGATTGCATAAGGCTCATTCGTTGGCTCAAGTAAACCAGTTAATAAATAATCCTCTTTAAGTGGCTGTTCTGCAAATTTTGGATAAATACAAGAAGATCCCAAGAATAATAATTTCTTAACTCCACTCACATAACTAGAATGAATCACATTATTTTGAATCATTAAATTATCATAAATAAACTCTCCTCTATAAACATTATTCGCATGAATTCCACCTACCTTAGCAGCTGCTAGATAAACGTAATCAGGTTTTTGCTCTTTAAAAAAGACCTCTACTTGTGCCTGGTTTCTCAAATCTAGCTCTGAAGAAGTTCTTTCTATAAAATTAGAATATCCTTCTTTTTGTAGTCTTCTTTTTAAAGCAGACCCTACCATTCCACGATGGCCAGCAATGTAGATTTTAGCGTCTTTATTCATATTTATTTAGTCTTTTTAATAGTTTTTAATGTCACCGTTATGAATGAACAGTAAATTGAAATGTACGTATTACGAAGAGTGATTTATTGCGCTTAGTAAGCTGATTTTATTCAAATTCATTTTTAATTTGGAAACCAGCATCTTTTAATAATTGGTCTTTCTTGAATAGTTCGATATCCGCTTGCACCATTTCACTACACAATGTCTCTACTGTATATTTAGGCTTCCAGTCAAGTGTATTTTGTGCTTTCGATGAATCACCTATTAAAAGATCAACTTCTGTTGGTCTGAAATATTTAGGATCAACAGCAACTATTTCTGTTCCTATCTCAAGCTGATAGTTTGAATTCGAGCATGAAGCTACGTAACCTTTTTCATCTACTCCTTCTCCTTCAAATCTAACTTCAACACCTATTTCTTTAAAAGAAAGTCGAACAAAGTCACGAACACTTGTCGTTACTCCTGTTGCAATAACCCAGTCTTCTGCCTTATCATATTGTAGAATTTTCCACATTAATTCAACATAATCCTTTGCGTGTCCCCAATCTCTTTTTGCATTAAGATTTCCTAAGTAGATTTTATCTTGTAATCCCAATCCAATTTTTGCAACAGCTCTTGTAATTTTTCTTGTAACAAAAGTCTCACCTCTTAGTGGACTTTCATGATTAAATAAGATACCGTTACAAGCAAAAATATCATATGCCTCTCTGTAATTTACAGTAATCCAGAAAGCATACATTTTTGCAACTGCATATGGTGATCTTGGATAAAAAGGTGTTTTTTCAGATTGTGGAACTTCTTGCACTTTTCCATATAACTCGGAAGTTGATGCTTGGTATACTTTTGTCTTCTTTTCAAGACCCAAAATTCTAATCGCCTCCAAAATTCTTAACGTACCAATTCCATCTACATCAGCAGAATATTCTGGCACTTCAAAGCTTACTGCAACATGAGACATTGCACCAAGATTATAAATCTCGTCAGGTTGAACGTCTTGTATAATTCTAATTATATTCGTGGAATCCGACAAGTCACCATAATGCAATATGAAATTTCTATTATCCACATGCGGGTCTTGATATAAATGATCAATTCTTGCAGTATTAAATAACGAGGTTCTTCTTTTTATTCCATGTACTTCGTAACCTTTCTTTAATAATAATTCGGAAAGGTAAGCTCCATCTTGCCCTGTTATTCCTGTAATTAGTGCTTTTTTCATTAAATTTTAATTTTTAAACAATTAAGTTCCCCGGTTTTTTAGGTAAGTTTTTTAATAATTTATGAGGTAATTGGCTTTTAGAAAATATAATAACCCATGCGGTAAGAAATACTAATTTAATATCTACCCAAAGGGATTTATTTTCTTGATACCACATTTCCAATGCACCCTTATAAGGTGCTATTTCTTTTCCATAAAATTCATGCGGATCAATATTGGAATTTGAAATAATAGATTCTTCATCTCTGAAAATTATTGAACCGATACCTGTTATACCAGGTTTTGAATTGTAAACTTTACTTTGAATTTCTTTAGAATATGCATTAAATGTTCTGTCAACCAAAGGTCGTGGACCTACAATACTCATATCTCCTTTTAAAACATTTATTATTTGTGGGAATTCATTGAGTTTCGTTTTTCTTAAAAACTTGCCCACCTTAGTTACTCTTGGATCGTTTCTTAAGGTAATAGAACCCGTCCCCATATTCGGACTATTCTTTAACATCGTTGCAAATTTCCAGATATCAAAATATTTGTTTTTCAACCCTATTCTCTTCTGGAAATAGAATACTTCTCCTTCATCCGTTAACTTTAAAAGAATAACGATTGGAATAAATAATGGAAGAAACAACAGAAAAGTAACTCCTGCTATAATTAAGTCCATTAGTCTTTTTAGTATTTTATAAATCACAATACTTGGTCTAAGTTTTTGTCTTTTTCAATATGGTTAAAGCCTGGTAAAATAGTCTTCAAAAGTTTTACGATGTCCTTTTTCGATATATCACTGTCAAAGGTCGCTTTTAATTGCTTAATTGTAGCCTCAACATCATATGAAATTGTACTATCTTTTCTTATTATTCCCAATGAAGAAAACGAATCATTATCAATATCATCATTTTCCTCGAAAAACTCTTCATATTTTTTCTCCCCTGAAGTAGCTGTATCAAAGAAATATACGGGATATTTCTTATTCTTAGGTGTCCATTTAAGCGCTTTTTCTCTTGCCTCGTCTTCTGTTGCACAATAATCAGGCTCTAGGCCCAAAGTTTGTAAAAATTTCTCCGCAATTTCGGAAAAAGTAAGCATTTGATCTTCGTTAAGCTTAGGAAAGAAAATATCGCCTCTTTCGCCCAAAAAACATGCAAGCATACATAATTCACCAGACTCGTTGGGTGAAACAAAATATCTTCTTACATTGGATGGTGCTGAAAGTGGTTGCCTTTTAGCAATTCTATGATTGAATCCGTAAAGTAAACTTCCATTTGAAAATGCCACATTAGCAAATCGAGCTGTTGAAATATTCATTATATCGGAATATTGCATAAGAACTTGCTCCATCAACTTCTTTGAAGCACCCATTACATTCACAGGATTTGCAGCCTTATCTGTAGACACAGAAAAGAAGTGACTTAAATTCTTATCCTTTAGATTATCCAACAATTTCTTCGTATTGAATACATTGTTAGTTATCATCGCTTCTATTGCCAAGTGATCTTTTTCACTTCTTACATGCTTATGTGCTGCAAAACAAGCTACCGCATCAAAATCATGCTTTTCTAGCAACTTTTCAAATACCTCACTACCAAAATTGAAAGGATAAGTTATGTATTCATTCGGAATATACTCGTTAAAAGAACTTCTTAAATCTCTAGTTAATTCCGTTAAATCATTTTCATTTTGATCAACTACGATTAACGATCCAGGCTTAAAAGGAAGAATCGCTCTTATAAAAGAAGAGCCAATAGTTCCCGCTCCTCCTATCACTAAAATCGATTTCGATTCGATTAAACTTGTAAGCCTCTCTTTGTTCTTTTCTAAATCTTGCTTAAAAAAGCTTTCATTTCTAAACGTTATTCTCTCTTGAATAAAGCTATCTTGACTGAAATAAATCATATGTTGGTTATCATTTCTTTAATTCCTTCTTCAAATGAAAAAGGTGGATTGAAATTCAATCGTTTATTTGTTTTGGTATTAGTGACTTCGTACGAATCAAATAGTCTACTATAAATTTTGGGCTTAATCGTTCGTATCAAGCTCAATAAAAACTTAGGCAAAACTACATTCTTCTTACTTAACCCTTTATTTTTAAGAATAGTTTCTACTAAATATGTTGTTGAATATGCTTTATCGTCTCCTGCAATATATACACCTTGAGATCGATTATTTATAACATGGTCAACCAAGGCTGTTAAATTCCCAACATACACCATAGAGCGCTTATTTTGGATGCCTCCAAAAGGTATTATAGGAAGTTTATCTATGAGCTTAGAAATCCGAGCAAGATTTCCTTTTACACCCTTACCATATATTAATGGTGGACGAATGATAGTGATAGTGAAAGCAGTATCGTTTAATTTTAAAAGCTCCTGTTCTGCTTCATATTTACTTTCTCCATAAGGGTCATTCGGCTGACAAGTGGAAAACTCATCTAATATACTAGAGTTATCATCTCCATATACTTTCGTTGAACTAATATAAATGAACTGACTAACGCCATTGTCTTTTGCCTTTTGAGCAAAAGATACAGCTAAGTCCCTATTTATATCAAAATATTCTTGAGGATCTGTATTACCCATTACATGAGCTTTACCCGCAAGATGGAGAATGGAATCAACTCCTTGAAAAACACTGTTACCTGCTAACTTATTACGCAAAGATAAAGTCTCTACATCATACGAATCTTTAAAATAACCCGTAGCATATCGCCCTACGAATCCCGAACTTCCTGTAATTAATAGCTTCTTTTTGCTCAATTTATTTCTTCCCTATTCTTAAATATTCGAAAATCTTAATTGGATACTTTAAAGCTAATAAGAAAAGATTCGTCCGAATTCCATTTTCTCCACAAGCCCTCACGATTTCTTGATTCAAAACGATTCTACTGGAAACATTTTGATTACTTACACCTCCCGTTCTCATTGTAACAATCTGTAATGGCAGATATTTGTAACGAAGTTTCTTACCATGTAGCATTCTAACTAATAATTCGTAGTCAGATGCAATTTTATAATCTTCTTTATAGCTTCCATATTTTTCATAGAATTTTCTTCGAACAAAGAAAGATGGATGTGGCGGCATAAAACCCCATCTAAACTTCCATGGCTTCCAATTTTTAGCAGAATAATATCTTACTGTTTTATCTAGGTTCTTAGGATTTACGAAGGCTATATCTCCTATAGTAGCATCAATATTTTCATTAAATGCATTCGCTACATTTTTAATAATATCATTTCCTGAAAAGAAATCATCCGAATTCAAAATACCAATAATATCTCCTGTGGCATTTTTAACACCTTTATTCATTGCATCATAAATCCCATTGTCCTTTTCTGAAATGACAATAGAAACATGATTATACTCTTTAACTATATCAAGAGTACCATCACTAGAGTTACCATCGATAATAATATGTTCTATATTCTTATAACTTTGGTTTTCTACACTTTTCAATGTATCTCTTATAGTCTTAGCAGAATTATAAGAAGTTGTAATTATACTTATTTTAGGATTCTTATTAATATCTTCTTTCTTTGTTCAAGTTAATAAATTAAATGTAAGTTTACTTTTTCTCTCTTCCCTTATTTGTATTGTATCCATTTCGCTGTTTATAAAAGTCAGCATGTAACTTAAATCCAGCTTTACAATTACAACCAATTCGCACCTTATTAAACTTACCAGATTTAGTTACAAGACATCTTGATTTTGCACCACCAGGCTCAGAAATAACACCAAAAATATCATTAAATACAGGTGTCGAAACTTGCTTTGATACTCCATGAATATGATCTTTTATTAAAATCGTATTAGCATTTTTACTAGAATGATGAAATACATCATATATTCTATTTTCCATAGCACCTTCAATAATTAAAGCATAATCACTATTTGATTTTCCTACTCTATTAAAAAGAATATTGCTTATACTATTGGCATTAGATAATCCTTTTAGATGAATACCAGTGTTAGCTTGTTGAACGATAATGTTATTTAAGGTGTGAAAATAACTCGCTTTACCGCTTCCATTACCTTGAGAATTATATAATAGAACTCCAGTATTCCCTTTTAAATTTTCTCTACCTGAACCTCTAATAAATAGATTTCTTAATTCACAGAAATTAATATTTTGCTTATTAACAGAAGCATCTTTATGTCCTATCTTGATAACGCCGTTAGGACTTGTGTTTTCAGTCATTATTTTAACTGATTTATCTTCTCCGATTATAGTAGCATAAGATTTATTAAGCCAAAACATAGGTGTTGTTTTGTTACTGGTATTTTTCTTACGTATAATTGAAGTGCCCGCTTCAATGTGCACTGAAGCTTTAACCTCTACCATTCCGTCAAGTCGATATGTTCCTGTAGGAATAAAAACTTTTCTTTTACTATTGAAAGCTTTTTGAAAGATTGCAGTATTGTCTTTATTTCCAGTGGGGTCTGCCCCAAAGTTTAATATGGAACTTGAATCTGAATTTGTGCTTTGATGCATAGTATTTGTTTTGTTACCAAGGCAAGATAAAAAGCTAATATTTATTAAAATAAAACAATTAAGCAGTAGAAACTTCATAGTTTTTAATTTTTGATTTATGTCTTAAAAATAAAACCATCCCAAGCAAAAATGGAACAGTCGCAGTCATAAAAGGAAGGGCAGCAAAAAGAAGAAGAAAATATAATATAAATGAAAACAACATCACAGGGTCTTTAAAACTAAACAAAAAACAAGATAATATACCGAATGATATAACTAGTCCAAAGAAGCCTAATTCAAAATAGCCCTTTCCATGACCGCTTAAAATTCTTTTACTTTCATTAAAATAATTATGACTAAAGAATACTTTGTATTCTCCGCCTTCCCTTTTGGCTGAAAGATAATCTCCGAATTTACCATAGCCATATGGAAATAATTTTCCTTCATATAAGCTAACTACAGGAAAAACCATATGATTTACTCTTTCTGCAACACTATAATCTTTCGCAAGAATAATTTCAGGATTAGAAACAACTAATTCTACAATTTCATTTATCCTTGTTCCTTTATATAATTCTTTAGTTTGAGAAATAACTAAACCTACCAACACAATTCCAAACCCAAGCATTACAATAATCTTTAATCTTAATTGTAAAATCTGAAAAAAAAGCAATCCACCAACTGCGATGGCTAACATTGCAATTGCTGTAGATGATTTAGACAAAAAGAAACATTGAAATAAAATCATTGCTCCTAGCAATTTGCTTTTTTTATACCATTTGTTCATTAAATAAATAACGAAAAATAGTGCCATTATTAATCCATAGTATGTAGGCTCTGTTGAAAGCCCTGTTACACCTCTTCCACCAGATAAGGAACCTCTCATTTTTGAGAATAAAAATGAAAGAAAATTAGGCATTACAAATGTTTGTATTAAGCCGACGGCTAACCAAGCAACTACAATTCCAAAAAAGAATTTATAAGATAAGCCTTTTGAATAAACTAAATACTTGTAACTAGCCAAGGAAATAGTAACCAAAGAAACATAATTGGCCCAATCTCTCAATGACAAAAAAGACAAGTCGCTTATCAATAACACCAAAGTTGCGAAAACGGCAACCAATAAAAATATAAATATCTCTATTGGGATTTTAACTGTTCTTATCAAGAATAAAGGAAATATTGAGAACAATAATGCATTCGGTTGAGTAGTGGTTTGTAAACCAAAAACACTGATATATGGACACAAACAGAAAAAAGTAAACATAACACCTGTAAATAATATCAATGCCTTATTCGCACTCATTACATTCTTGATATTGAAACAAACGTATCATAAGGAATATGGTTAAAACCAGATTTCCAAACAGCATATAAAAACATTTTATAAACTACAGGAATTCTCCTTACTAGACGTTTTATAGATAATACTTTATTATTCGTATTCAATTTGATATAAGCTTCAGAAACTTCTTTACTCACATTTTTCTCGTAAATCTTCGCCAGCTCTGTTGTTCTTTTCATTCCCGCCGAAGATGATTTATGATCAGCATGAATTCTATAAACAGAAAATCTCTGTGGTGTAAAAGTAAATGGGATATCGTGCCTTTTTGCAGTTATAAACCAATCCCAGTCAAACCCATAGTGCAAGTTCTCGCTTAATAAACCTATTTCATCAATTACAACTTTACCCCAAAAACAGCTTGGTTGAATAATATAGTCCACTAATTCCAGTGGGTGCTTTTTCGCAAGCTTTGCAGTTTTATTATATAGACCAATATTATATTTATCAATTAAGTAATCTCCCTCTCCATAAATTATTTGACGATAATTTCCTTTTTCTTTAAAAAGCTTAGCAATATTGAATAAGGTGTTTGGAAAAAATAAATCATCGGAATTTAACCAAGTAACAATGTCACCTGTAGTTTTGCGAAAACCTTTATTAATTGCATCACTTTGCCCTCTGTCCTTATTACTTTCCCAGTAATCAATATAGTCTTCATACTTTTTAATAATCTCAACAGTATTATCATTACTTCCGCCATCAAATACCATATACTCAAGATTAGGATAATTCTGACATAAGACTGAAAGAATTGTTTCTTCTATAAATTGCCCTTGATTATAGGAAGGCGTAATGATTGTTATCTTAGGCCAAGATTCGTCTTTATTTTTTCGGATTTCTTTGTTAAAACCCTCTTGCAACCATTTATTGTCAGGTCTACTAATCATTCATTAAATTTAAAAAAGGTGCTTTAATAAATTGTATATTATACATACTTTAAAGTAGTAAGAACATCTTTCAGCTCTGTGTTTAATACCTCTATCGTTTCAGGCTTTAATTTATTTAAGTGATCACCTGGTTGTACATTACGCACATGAGAATGCTTATCTTCTTTTCTTGATTCAAAACTAATTTCTTTTACAAGACGATTAATAATTGCTTCATCATATACTCCAAGCCATTTACTCATTTTATTTAAAAAAGATGGAAAGTCAGCAACCATTTGTTCATACTTTAAAAACAAAGTATTATCGCTATTTAAGACGTTATTAATATAGTCCTCATAACGTTTTTTCCATTGAGGTATAGATTCCAAAACAAATTCATCGATTGTTTTTTCTTGAGTTGCTTTTCGTTTTTCTACAAGTTTATCATTAAAAACGGTGTGACTAAATGCTATAGAAAAATACATAGAAGTAATTACATCCCTTGGGTCTCTTAGCATAAGAAAAGTTTTGTATTTTTCCATGTCAGGTATAGTTCTAAAATACCTCATTGCGCCATAATAAAACCCTTTAGGTTTAAAAACTCTCTTCATAAAGCTTTTATCATTAAATACAGACTTGTCGTTATTTGTATGTGTTATAATATATCCATCAATATCAACAGGTACAACTTTGTGCCTCAAACATAATTCTCGAATTATTTTCACGATTAAGGTTGATGCACACTTATGAGTTGTAAAAAACAAAATACTTGGTGAGTCTACATTAGATGCAACTTCTTTTCCATTATATAATTTTGCCTCTGTTTTAAATCTTAGTTGACCAAGAGGTTTTATTATCCAATTCAAAGCAAGCATAGGATATTTGTTTTTTATCCTATTTAGTCGCTTATTCTTTTTTATTTTTTTTATTATCGTTTCTAACATATATCTTAGATTACTTTTTGAACTATTTTTACAAAGTTTTCACCAAATTCTTTAACCCTATCACTATATTTATAATCTGGCTTAGCAAGATTTTTTTCCCAGTGATAAATCATTTTTTCTTCTAACTCATTTTCATTTTTGGGATCAAAAAAAGATGCTGTGTCTAGAAGCTGTTCGTTATGTACATCCAAATTAGATGCTATCATATTTTGATTCATGGCTTTTGCATCCTCGACAACTGTACTCCATCCTTCAAACAATGAAGGTTGAATTACAGCTTCTGCTGCTGACATTAATTTCAATTGATCTTTACGATCAATAAAACCAAGAAATTTTACATTCTTTTCTATTCCTGCTTTGGAAATAAAGTCTTTTAATCCATCAAAATAACCAGGATTTCTGTTATCGTATTCTTTACCTGTAAATGCTACTACAATTTCCGGATATTTATCTTTTAATTTTGCAATAGCTTTTAATATAACAATCTGATTTTTATGCACCCAAAATTGATTCGGAGAAAAGAAATATTTTTCAGGTAACTCATATTGTTTTCTTAATCCATCTATTTCCAATGTTTGATAATCAGGATGTGTTACAGCGAAAGGAAGCACATAAACGGCTGTTTTATAATCAGGAAAAAATTGTTTAACATCATTAAATGCACTTTCACTACTTAATACTAGGTTGTGATTTTTATTACCCATGATTCTTTTACAAGTCCATTTTCTTAATAACAAATGTCTTTTAAGAAATAGCTCTGGTAAATGCAATTCTTGAAAATCAGGAATCCAATAAATTTTCTTTACATCATCATTAATAAATCGCATAGTACTGTCATACGGAAAGATGACATCAACATTAGCATTCTCTATTTTATTTCCTAGTAAATTTCTTCCTAAAGTAAATTGAGAAACCATATTAATACGATTCGTCAGTTTACTGTTTTCAGGAATTATTTGAAATTCTAAATACGGATAATTTGTCTGTTTTGCTTTTTCGTAATAAGCTTTCTTATTACTAAATATTACAAGAGTGGGCTTCTTACTATCATCTAATTTATTCATTGCATGAATCATATTTAGAATATAGTAGGTACCACCTATCCAATTTTCATTATAATCAAATACTAATCCTATTCTCACTCGTTGCTTGCCCATGCTACATATCGTTTTAATCCTTCTTCAAAAGATACTTGTTGTTTATACCCTATTGATTTTAATTTGGAAATATCAGCAACCCAATTTGATGGGTCTCCTTTTCTTCCTTCTCCACGGAATTTATAATTTACTTTCTCATCGACTAATCCATAAAAGAGACTAACTGCATCTTTAATAAATACCTCCTCACCATTACCTATATTAATAACTGGATTAATAAATTTTTGGCTTGAAGCCAAAAGGTAAATCGATTGAATGACATCATCCACATGAATAAAATCCCTAGATTCTTCTCCTGTCCCAAATAGTTCAACAACATCCATCGTCTTTGCCTTTTTAAGCAAATCCCAAAATAATTGTTTCTTAAGTCCTTCTCCAAAAGCAGAGAAAATTCGTAAACAACAACTTTCTATATTATAAAATTGATTGAATTGTTGACATACGTCCTCAGCTTGAAGTTTGTGAAATCCGTATGGAGAAACAGGGTTTTTTGATTGGTTTTCTATTATGGGAAGTGTTTCTGGATTACCGTAAACTGCTGCACTTGATAAAGTAATAAATCTACAAGATGGTTGATACTGTCTTATTGCGTCAAGCAATTTATAAACATTAACAGTATTAAGAGTGTAGTCTCTAAAAGGATGCTTCAAAGAAAGAGGTACACTTGCCGCACCTGAACAATTAATACACACATCAAATTCCTGTGTTTTAAAAATAGAGTGGTAATCCGAGTTAGTAGAATCAATTAAAAAATAGTTCTTTGAATTATAATCATTGACTACATCACACGTCCATACTGTATGTTTGTTCTTAGTAAAATAAGCTTCACATTTTTTACCTATGAACCCTTTCGAACCTATTATTAATACTTTCATGATCTTCTTTCTAAAGGTATTTCTTTAATAATTTTAGCTGGATTCCCACCTACAATTGTCCATGGTGGAACATCTTTAGTAACCAAGCTTTTAGCACCTACAACCGCTCCCTCACCAATAGTTACACCTTTTAGAATAGTAACTCCAAAACCTATCCAAGCTTTACTACAAATTTTAATTTGCGCTGATCGAACATTGCTCCAATCTTTATTTACAATATTATTTTTATGATTTGTATAATCTTCATAACATTGATGATTATCATTTTTACGCTCGTCCCAATATATACTATGAGAATTGTGATCATATAATGTGATGTCCCATGCCATTGTTACATCATCCTCAATTTCAATTCCATTTCTACAAATAAATGTAGTCATACCCATATGAACGTTATCGCCAATTTTCACAGTTCCATTCGCTGTCTCAAAAATAAACTTTGCTGTAATAATACCTTTGCTACCAATTTCAACATAATTTCTATTTTCTTTATTCGTTGAAAATTGCAGTCCCTTAAAATTAAAATATGTATCATCAGAAACAATTAAACGTTCCTTGTCTATTTTACCGTAAAGCAGAAGATCTTTTAGTTTGATTAAACTTTTAATTATCATACTTTAATTGTTTTATCTAACATAGAAGTATATAATATCTTAATATTATTTGGAAGATCATTTATGTTTTTTTTAGGCCTGTTCCTAAACAGTGACATATCTATTTTATCAATTGCTTTTTGTCTATTATCGCCTAATTGAAAATGCGCATTCAAGAAATTATAAAGTTGATCAACAGAAGTCTTGGGGTCTTCTATTAGATTGTCATAAGAAAAATAAAAAACATCATTTTCTATTATTTTTGTATCTAAAACACTTAAATGCTGATGATACTTTTGATAAAGTTCGAAAGATGAGTTTCGTGTAATCTTTTTAGCAGATTCTACAACTGAAAATGGATTACGAAATACAACTAATAGAATTCCCTTTGGGAAAACTTGTAACATTAACTCAGAAAATAATGCCAACATAGGCATCTTAATTGCAAAAGGAGATTTAAATTCTTTTTTAATGAAGTCCTTAAAGCCTAATGTGAAAAATTCATCCCACATTTTTAGTTTATTTTTAAAGCTCACCCTTTTGTCATCAACCACTACAACACTGTACCATACCAATTCCTTCCAATTTATATCAGTCCATTTAATCTTTTTAATCAATTCTTCACTTGGTGGATTATCACCTGAAGAATTGGTGATTTTATGAAAATATCTTGATATTGCAGCGAATAAATAATGCTCATAAAACCCTTTTGGGTTAAGTTCTTTTGATTTACCAACAGCTTGTATAAGGTTCTCATTAAAACCAAAGTCAATATCCAATTCATTTACAAGGCTTGAAGTTAAACTAGTACCTGACCTAAACATTCCTTGTATCAAAACAGGTTTAACTTCACTCAACGGTTTAACAATAAAGTTTTTAACCTCGCCCCTCCTTTTGAATAAAAAAATAAAGACTATAACTCCTCTATAAAGTTCGAGAGGAAGTCCTATTACCCTTTTTATAAATTTCTTTAAAAAATATGGCATTGCTTTGCTAATTGCTCTTTTATAATATTAGAATACTCATTTAAATCCAAATGATGATTGTTTACATCTTTGTTTAAAAATTTATTATCAATAAGACTTGTTTGTTTATTAGTTAAATGTTCATCACAATCTAAGAATGTAAAACCTCTTTTAACACATTCTTCTTTTAGTCTATTATTATATTCAAAAGTAAGATTAGTTCTCTCAACTTGGGAGGCTTTAACAGCTTTTCTTAAATTAGCAACTTCTCCCCATTCTTGATTATCCTTAATAGTGGGTAGTGGAGATGAAACAACTATAATGTCTTTGAAACCTAAATCTTTAGTCCAGTCCAAAAATTCAAAATAAACTTTTATTGTATCCTCTAATTGCACTTCGATCTTCTCTTCATATTTCATCGCCCTATACCACATAACAAAACCTGTATCGACCTCACCTAATTGAAAAATCATAGGACGATCTTTAGATTTAATCTTCAAAATTTTAGACTTAAATGTTTTTAAGGCATTGGTTTTGGAATTTGGATTTCGTAAACCTAAAGCCGTAGCACCACCCACCCATGTAATATCAAAGAAAATCTTTACTTTTCTTTTAACATTTAAATACTCAAA
Organism: uncultured Saprospiraceae bacterium; assembly: GCA_964566605.1. Taxonomy (GTDB): domain Bacteria; phylum Bacteroidota; class Bacteroidia; order Chitinophagales; family Saprospiraceae; genus JAHDFB01. Next base: position 16,554 of record CAZMKA010000047.1, read on the forward strand.
TACCTCAGTATGACTATCACCAAAAACATATACCTTTTGCTTACCTAATGAAAGGAGCTTATCCCTAACTGGATTTATCAAACGAACTCGTATAGTTTCAATCATAACTTTTTAGTTAATTCGGTTACACGTAATTAAAAGCCTTAAGAGCATCCATGCTTAATTCCTCAAATTTTTCAATGAACTGAGCTGGAACGTTCTCACTAAGGTAAGAACCACTTTTCCCCTTTCGCACAAAACTTGAACCTTCTTTCCATGTTCTAGTTTTTTTACTTCTCTGCCAAGAGAAACTTGATTCTTGAATTTTCATATTTTCGATAGACGTTGCCTCCACAATATCCTCAATATTATATGAATTACAATTTAAAAAAGAAGCTATCTCTTTAATCACGCTAGCTTTATCCGATATTAAGTCTTCAAATTTAATATATAGAATATCAGCATTAAAAGGATTCTCTTTCCATTTCATCACGTGATTATTCCAATTTCCAACAAATGAGTCACCACCTGACAAATAGAAATCTTTTAAACTTATATCACTACCAAGATTGCTTTGCATTTTATAATAAGACAACATGACATCTCTTCCATCACGTACTATATAGATAACCTTCTTAAATTCCTTTTTAGGTAATTCATGCATTTTAAAGAAATGCCTTTCATCTAACCGAAAATAATAAGGATTAGTGTAATACTCGGTAATAACGGCATTTATTAAACTTAAAGACGCATCTTTAGGCAGTCCGCCAACAAGATAAGCTAATAAAAATTGCATGACTGTATTCCCTGACTTAGGGAAACCAACCATAAATACATCATCTTTTTGAAAATTTCCCATTTTTTCAAAACCAAAAGTAGAAAGCTTTTCTTTTGTATATTGCCATGGAAAAAATGTTTTTTTAATTCTATTCACAACTCCCATATAGTAGAATTATTTTTTAGAGAAAATTTTATTCATAATAAGATTATGTATAAAAACTAAATCAGATTTATTTATAAAAAGGAATTTTGATATTGGCATATCAGAATACTTAATTGTTACTATACTAACATACAAGCAACTAACAAAATAAGCCACAATAGAAGCATAACAAGCTCCTATAATACCTAATTTCGGAATAAGGAAAATATCCAAAACTACCGTTATAATAAGAGCTATAATATTCGATCTTAGGTTAATTTCTTGCTTATTTATTGCAACATTGAAAGAGGCAAAAACATTTCGCACTAAAAGAAAAAATGCTCCAAAACAAATTAATATAAAAGGATAAACGCTCTCTCGAAATTCTTCACCATAAAGAAAAGGGATTACATATATAGACAACAAAATTACAATGGCAAGTAATATACTTGTAAATAAGAGATTGATTCTTGAAACTTTGCTTAACAGGCTCAATCTTGATTTGTTATCGTGCTTTGTATAATACGGAATTAAAACTTGAATTCCTGGAACTATTGTAGCTATCATTATGTCAACTAAGCCAACTGCTAATAAATATATACCCAATTCTTCTAATCCTCTATATGCTTCTACAAACCATATATCTAAACGTTTATTCGCAAAATTAAGCACACGTGTTGCAATTCCAATAGAACCAAATACAAGAATCCCTTTGCTTAAATTTCCGTTGAGTTTAACTTTTAAGTTTAATCTATTCTTACCTTTTAAAAAAATCGCAATACGTATTAAAAGATCGACTCCTAAAACAATTAATAAAATATATAATATTTTTTCAATACTTATATCTGTTTGAGAGTATTCTACATAACACCATATGGACGCCAAAACAATAAGGCGTAAGGCATTTCCAATTAATAAAGCGATGTTCATTGCATTGAACTTCAGGGTTCCTTGCCACACACCAATGAGGTAGTTTATAGTCGTCTTATGTACATAGTTTCCTATCATAAAACAAATAATAAACATACTAACATAACCTTTCGGCAATAGAAATTTTATTAAACTTGAACCAGAGAAATATAGAGCAACAATTGATAAAGAAAACACCACAATACCTATAACAGATATATAGAATCCTAATCCGGAAACTTTATTTATATCTGTATCTTCTTTAGCAATATAATAGGTCATTGTCCTATCCATTCCAAAGCCTAAAAGAACAGCAAATAAATTCACATTTGCCATTATAAATCCATAAGCACCATTTCCTTCTTTACCAAGCATCCTTGTTAAGAATACACTAGCACCAAGTGCTAGTAAAGTACTAATAATCTTGGTGCCGAAAGTAACACTTATATTCTTAGATATAGAGGACATTATACCCTATCCATTTTATGAAAAATATATACCACTCGTAAATTATTATTCAGAAGCTTAAACCTCATATCCATATTTATCAAGAACTGGCTTTAATGCACTATTTAATTTTTCTATTGTTTCGGGTTTCAAATCTTTTAAGAATCTTCGAGGAGCTCCAGATCTTCTATGTGATGTGTTATCTATTTTATCCTTAGGTCTTGTTTTATCATAAAGTGTCTTTATTATATCCTCATTTATGTCTAGTATTTTTTGAAAATCATCTATAAAAAGATCATAATTATTTATCATATCTTCATATTTAAGAACAACATGATTTGGACACTTCTCAACAATTGAGGTAACTTTATTAAAATCACCAATTTGCTTACTTATGTTATTTAAAACATATTCATCGATAGAAAGTGATTGTATCTCACTACGTATTTCTAATTGCTTTTTTGTTTTACCTTCAATTGGATTAATGGGATGAGTAAATCCAAAAGAATGATAACTTGAAACTAAAATATCTCTAGGATCTCGAATTAAGAAAATTGCGTTAATATCTTTGACAAAATTTGACTTAGTAGCAGGTTTTACTAAAAGCTCTTCTACAATGTTATTATTCGCTGATAATCTAATAGGTCCATATATACAACCATGCTTCTTAAAATCTAAAGGCTTTGAATATGATGTATCCTTGTCCGCTAAATAATTAGCATAATCGACATGTTGTAAATACTCGGTCTTTTTAAGAATCTGTTTACTAAAAAGAGAGCTAGCACATTTATGAAAAGTAAAAAAGTAAATCGACTCTTTTGAGCTTTTAATCCTATTATACTTATATCTGAAAAGATATTCTTTATATGCTTTTTTAAGTTGGAATTTAATATTCATTAAGCAACAATATTAGTTATTGTAAGAAGAGGGAAATAAAAATATATTTGTGATGTAAAAAAGCAATTATTCATTCATCGCAGATTTAATGAACTTAGATAGAACTATAAATAAGATACTTAAAAAGAGCCCTGCTACAACACCTATTAAAACTTTCTCAACAATTTTCGATCGTGTTCCGAAAATTGGTTTTAAGGTTTTATCTACAACTAAAAAAAGTGCCTTGCTATTATTTAGATTAAATTCAGCCAACTCTATATTCTTCATGATTTCGGCATATAAATTGGATACTGCTAAAAATTCTTGTTGTAGAAGATTTCTTTTTGACTTATATACATTATTAACTACACCAACTGAACGATCATCAAATCTCGCTAATTCAATATTTTTATTCTGTAATACAATTTTTAAAGAATCTGATTTTTTATTTAGTATTTCTAAAGTCTTACTCTTATTTTTAAGGATTTCTGTCTCAAAAAAATATTCAACATTCTCATATAAAGCATTCGACAAATTGTAAGATAAATCTGCATTTTCAGCATTAGAGCTTATCATATAGATAGCATTATCAAAGTCATAATTCATACTCAATAACGGCATTCCATTATTTCCATTTCCTTTCCATGTAAAAAGAGAAAGTCTCTTAAATGCTAATTGTTCTATTTCAGATTTTAATTCAGCGTCTTTAAATCTAAAATTTTTAAATTCTTCATTTTCACTTGACCACATTTCATCAAGATTGTAAATCTCGATTATTTTATTTGCAATAAACTCACCATCTTTTTTAGAAAATGCAATTTTCTTAAAATTTGTATTTGACTTACCTACTTCTTGAATCTTTGCTGGATTCGTACTTTTTTGTCCTATTCCAAATTGACCCAATAAACCACCTAATGCAGGTTGACTTGATTCACCTTCAACCATAAACTTTATCTCATATGGATAAGTGACCGTATGTGAAATATGTTTGTACAAGAAAAATGAAACGAATAATGCCGTTATAATTCCTACTATCCACCATTTAGAAATTATCTCTCGGAAATATTCTTTAATAGTTAAAAGAAGTTCTTTAACCGTTACTTCGTTTGAATTATTTTGATCGCTCATGATTTATTCGCTTAATTTTCTTTGAAGATACTCGTAGCTTATATTTTTATCTTTTGGCGTAAGCCAAAAAAATACATCGATACTACTACTTGTATTATTATCTAAGATAAACAACTTTCGGTTTTTCTCTGCTACAATGACTTGACCACATGGATATACTGTTGGAACCACAGTCAGTAATGGCTAAAACATCACCTATTTTTAATTCTTCTATTTCTTCATTCTTTGTTAAGAAATCTCCAGAAAAACATAAAGGCCCACCTATATCATAAGATACATTTGTATCTACTTCAGATGTAATATTATAGTATTTATGTGGAGGGGGTGAAGAGCTGTACACTTCTCTTAAAAACATATCTGCACCTAAATGAATTAGTGCAATATGTGGATCATGGTAAGTTAAAATATCTTCTACTTTTGAAATAGCATAAGCACAGATAGTATGACCAATTCTTCCATACTC
>CAZMKA010000048.1:0-6057 GCA_964566605.1 uncultured Saprospiraceae bacterium
GGACAATCTATCTCATCATAATTGACCATATATGAAGTTGACGTATTAGTCGTACCAATTATATCAACATCGTTATATATACCATCAATATTCAATCTAAAATCCATAAAATCCCAACAAAACTCACAATCGGGATTTCCAGCATTATCAGGATCCCCGAAACAACCAGAGCATTCAGCATTTGACTCAAGATTTGAAGGACCAGTTCCTGCAAATGGCAAACCAGAATAGTCTACTGTTAACACTAATCTAGTACAACTTGATATATCGATACTGTTTGTAGTCCAAACCCCAACTGCATCAGTATTATTATTTTGAAAAACACCATTATTGACATCATATGTACCAGAACAACCAACACATGTTGCATTCCACATAACACCCTCATCGCTAACTCCATTAGTTGAGCCATTAGATTCATCAAAGGATTCAGTAAATAGATTTACTTGTGCGACAAGGGAATTCATTTGGGAGAAAGCCCCAAAGAAAAGAGTGAAAATAAAAATTAATCTCAGGTTCAATTAGACAGGTTTTACTTAGACTAAAGGTATAATTAAAAGTATAGGTTGGTTAATCTTAAAGTTTCGCATGCATTGGTTCGTTGCCATAAAGGTAATCTAAATTGTTTTATTTTTTAGAATACAATATTAAGACAAGATGAATTAACATTTTGCTGCGACAAGCATTGTAATATATTGAAGTTTTATTCTAATTTTCTTTGGGCTTAAAGCCCAAAATTCATGATTGTTTTAATAAGAATTAAGTGAGATGCGATGAATAATTTAAATTTGCGGTTTAAAACACAAGAAAAAGTACATCTTGTAATACATTTGCGCTAATAAGAATAAATCACATGCAAAGAAGCGAACAAGAAATTATAAGAAGGGAGAACCTTCAAAAAATGATTGACTTAGGAATCAATCCATTTCCGTCGGAAGAATTCGTAAATAACATTACTGTTACAGATTTACGAAATAACTTCGTGGAAGATGAAGACAGGTATAATGACATTCATATTGCAGGTCGATTAATGGGTAAACGTATAATGGGTAAAGCTTCATTTGCAGAATTAATGACGAGTGATGGTCGAATTCAGCTGTATATTAGTCGAGATGATGTTGCTCCTGGTGAAGACAAGGCTTTTTATAACACGGTTTTTAAGAAGTTACTCGATATTGGTGATTTTATAGGAGTGAAAGGTTTTGCATTTAAAACACAGATGGGCGAATTATCTATTCATGTGAAAGAATTAACTATACTTTCTAAATCACTACGTCCTTTACCTGTTGTAAAAAGAGATGATGATGGAAATGTGTATGATGCTTTTACAGATCCTGAGCAGAGATATAGAATGCGATATGTGGATCTTATTGTAAATCCTGAGGTTCGTGAAACATTCCGTAAAAGAACAATCATGTATAATACAATGCGTGATTATCTAAATAAAAAAGGTTACTTAGAAGTGGAAACACCGATTTTACAACCTTTATATGGTGGAGCAGCAGCTAGACCATTCAAAACGCACCATAACACTCTCGACATGACGCTTTACTTACGTATTGCGAATGAGCTTTACTTAAAGCGATTGATTGTAGGTGGATTCGATGGTGTTTATGAATTCTCAAAGGATTTTCGAAATGAAGGAATGAGTCGTTTTCACAATCCAGAATTTACTCAAATAGAGCTTTATGTTGCATACAAAGACTACGAGTGGATGATGAATCTAGTGGAAGAGATGGTAGAAAAAGTAGCATTGGATACAAATGGAGATACTAAAGTACAAGTAGGCGAACATCTTATTGATTTCAAAAGACCGTGGAAAAGGTTCACTATGTTCGAAGCAATAGAGCACTTTACAGGAATTGACATTTCTGAAATGGATGAAGCTCAATTACGAGCTACTGCTAAAGAACTAAATGTTCCTATTGATGAAAGTATGGGGAAAGGAAAATTAATTGATGAAATTTTCGGTGAAAAATGTGAGGCGCAATTAATTCAACCAACGTTCATAACGGATTATCCAGTGGAGATGTCTCCATTAGCTAAAAAACATAGAACAAAAGAAGGATTGGTTGAGCGATTCGAAGCGATTGTAAACGGTAAAGAGTTGTGTAATTCATTCTCGGAGTTAAATGATCCTATTGATCAACGTGAAAGATTCGAAAGTCAATTGGAATTAGGAAAAAGAGGAGATGATGAAGCGATGGTTCTTGACGAGGATTTCTTAAGAGCACTTGAATACGGGATGCCTCCTACGGCTGGACTAGGAATAGGAATGGATCGATTAGCTATGATTATGACGAGTAGTAATTCCATTCAAGATGTATTATTTTTTCCACAGATGAAACCTGAAGTAAAGAAAGTTACTGTATCATTTACGGAGAATGAAAAAATAGTTTTTGATCTTTTGGTGAAAGAGAAATCTATGCCTTTAGCTAGCTTAAAAGAAGCAGCTGGATTAAGTAATAAGCAATGGGATAAAGCAGTGAAAGGATTGTCGAAGCATGGTCTTACAAAAGTGACAAAAACAGATACTGATTTAATTATTGAGTTGGTTGACTAACTGAAATTATAGTTTTATCCTGATAGATTAAATTAGTAATAAAGGATTCTTATAATCTTTTATACAATTACATTGTTAGGTTATTATGGAAAATAAAATAGTAATTGGCGGTGGATGTTTTTGGTGTATAGAGGCAGTCTTTCAGCGTGTAGAAGGTGTAATTTCTGCTAACTCAGGCTACATTGATGGTCATATAAAAAACCCAACTTATAGAGAAGTATGTACAGGAACTACTGGACATAATGAAGTTGTAGAGCTCGTTTATGATGCTTCAAAAGTCACATTAGAGGAACTTCTCGAAATATTTTGGAGTGTTCATAATCCTACAACGTTGAATCAACAAGGTGCTGATAAGGGCACGCAATACAGAAGTGGAATTTACTACTACAATGATGAAGATCTTGAAACGATTCAAGAATCCATTAATAATGTAGCCGCTCAGCTTTGGGAAGACCCTATTGTTACAGAAGTTAAGAAAGCTACCAAATTCTATATTGCTGAAAAATATCATCAAGACTATTATAACAGAAATGATTATGCTGGTTATTGTCAGATAGTTATTAATCCTAAGCTAGGTAAACTTCGAGCAAAATTCGCTCATAAAATTAAAGAAGAATACAGTGAAAACGAAAGAAAATTTTAATCCACTTACTCCACAAGAAGAACATGTAATTGTTAATAAAGGCACTGAAAGACCATTCACTGGTGAATACGATAAATTCTATGAGAACGGTATTTATGTTTGTAGAAGATGTGAAGCTCCTCTCTATAAAAGTGAAGATAAGTTTAATTCTGGATGTGGATGGCCCTCGTTTGACGATGAGATAGAAGGTGCCGTTAAGAAGGAAACTGATTCAGACGGAAGGAGAACAGAAATATTATGTATGAATTGTGATGGTCACTTAGGTCATGTATTCAAAGGAGAACGATTAACTGAAAAGAACACGAGACATTGTGTAAATTCTATTTCAATGAAGTTTATTCCTGCAAACTAAAAAACCCAAATTATGCTTAAGCATAATTTGGGTAATATTTATGTTACTTATTCTTTTTTAGAATCTATATCCAAGATATATGTTGGAAAGTGCTCCAGCAAATAATCTTCCTTGTAGCACATCTACGCCATCGCTTCCTATAGAAATATGAGGATTGATATAAGTACCCACTGTTATGTGTTTATTTATTCTTCTTCCTACTCCGAAATTATAACCAGCAGTTAGCTCGTTTACTCTGTATGTTCCGTCAAAATCTTCATATTTATTGCTTGAAAATCCTAAAGCAGGACCATGACTCAAGAAATTTCTTTCTCCTACATATTTTCTAAATTCCAAAAATGTGTTTAGTTCCATTCTATTTCCAGTAGCAAAACCAACTAGATTATTATACGTAAGTGAAGGACTTGTGACTCTTAGAATGGTATTTTCCTTCAAGTAAACATTAGCACTAATATCAGGTCTCAGGATTCCTCCACGTGTTAATTGTAATTCGAATTTCGTAAGTTTCTTATCTGGATTTTTATCCTTAATTATATTTTTAGAATAATTTACAGTAGAAACAGATTGAGCATTTACACTAAATGTGAATGTTACAAGAGCTAAAATTAATAGTAGATTTTTCATATCAATAAATTTTAAGGTTAGAATTTCTATTACATTTTTAATTATCGGCTTTTAATTCTGTCTGAATAAATCAAACTCTTAATCCTAAAAATAAAAAAGTAATATGTATTATATATTGATATGACGAGTATGAACTTAAGTGGGTTACTAATTTAATTGTTCCTTAACTGGTATTAAAAGTTTTTTAACGATTTTCGAAGGTTAGCCTTTGTTTCGAATCAGTCAATTAAATTAGTATTGTATATTTTATTAGGATTTCAATGGCTCACGTAGACCTTCAAATTGCATTGTTGACCAATCAACGTGAATCTTTTCTAAAGTATCGTCCGTGATTTTTTGACTTTGCTCTAACAATTCTATTCCGCTTCCTGCTGATATAGGATCTCCTATGATAACTTTAGTGTGCGTTTTCCATGCGCCGAATTGTTTGATAAACTGAACGAGCATATTGCTACGATTCCATAAATCCTTATGGTCTTTGTATTCGAGAACGATAGGAACAACTGGAACATTTAATTCAGCAGCTATATTAAAACTACCGAGTCTATATTGCTTTGTTAACTTATAAAGATTTGTTGTACCTTCGGGGAAGATGCCAATATTTTCTCCTTTTGAAAAGGTTTCACTGATAGCATTTAAAGTTGCAGATCTGCTTGATTTCGAATCCCGCTTGACAAATATTACACCTGTTTTTTGGGCTCCAGCCCCTAATACAGGATAAGAAGAAACTTCCGCTTTGGATACAAAAAAGACATCGATAAACGCGGAAATTATAACAGGATCAACTAATGAACGGTGATTGATTACATAAAGCACTGGCTTTTCTTTAATGGGTTTCCCCAAAACATCAATCTTTATTCCTAATATCTTTATAGCTCTAGCAACAAATCTCCTTCTTAGTTTGAATCCACTTTCAACCGTATGTTTAATGAATATTGTTTTCAGCAAATAGAAGCTGTACATTGCTACCAACAAAAGACATAATAATACAAGACGTGTTACTCCTAAAATTGCTTTCAAACTACTCTGTTCCAGTTATATCGTACGTAATAGTACCACAATGACTTTTTCTAGAAGAACGAGCGAATCTAAAATTACTGCTTTCTCTTATGGCAAGTGAAATAAGAGAAGGAGCGGCAATCGTACTATATTCCTCATTTAATGTTGGGTTTTGCACTCTACCTAACCTGTCAATACAAACATTTACAACAACTTCACCACTTTTATCACTTAGAATCAAAATATCAGGCTTTTCTATAAGTTTTCTACTTCCTATTCCATCAGCAAGAATGATTGTTAGTTCATCATCAATATATATTTCTTCAACAGTATCATCAAGAGGATAAGAATCTTCTACCTCTTCTTCCTCTTCTTCCTCAGTAGCAGTAGAGTCATTGTCTGAAGAATATTCTCCAGAATCCTCCTCCTCAACTTCTGCTTCTTCTGTAACTGGATCTTCATTATCAGAATTATCTGTATAATCTTCTTCATCATCAGATGAATTACCATTTGATGTATAATCATCGTCTTTATCGTCGGATCCATTTTGAGTATAATCTTCTTCCTCATTAGATGAGTTACCATTGGAAGTGAAGTCGTCTTCATCGGAATCAGTTTCTTCAGCTTGAACAGGAACATCTACTTTGGGCTTGTATGATCTACAGTTTGTTTTCATAGCTCTTTCAGCAATCAAAGATCCATTTTCTTGAGCTACATCCCAGTCTGCACATGCTTGATCATCAAGACCAAGGTCATAGAATATACTTGCTCTATCTAGTAAATATTCTTCACCAATAGGGTCAAACAATAGTGCTGTTTTAAGATAAGCTAATGCTTGTTTAAAATTTTCCATTGCCTTTTCAGTCTTACCTAGTA
>CAZMKA010000048.1:6067-13518 GCA_964566605.1 uncultured Saprospiraceae bacterium
TCTGCATCAATACCATAGACTTCCATGTAAGCAAAACAATCTTTTTTAGCACCTTTATATGCACCGAGTTCATACTTCGTTCGAGCTCTTAAAAGTAAAGCTTTTCCTTCAGTAGGATCTTTCGTTAAAATATCATTGAAAATCTGAATAGCATCTTCAAGCTTACCTTTGTCCAATAGGCTCGAACCCTTGTTTGTCATACGCTCTAGGTCATTCCTAGAAACTTGTCCATAAACACTTCCAAAAGCTAAAAATGCAATAACGATATATACTAACTTCATCTTAATCGTTTTTAAAGTTCTCTAATAAAAAGTAACATGTGTGATGTATACATTCGACGAATAGGAACTTTGTTTTTGTCATTAATTAAACCAAATTAATTAATTTTTAACAAAAACCACTCCAAAAAGAAGTTAATACATAAAGAATAAATATAATTTATAATTTTTTAATTACGAATGCAGAAGCACCGCCACCTCCATTACATAATGTAGCACAGCCTATTTCGCCTTGCTTTTTATCGAGTACATTAAGTAATGTTGTGATGATTCTTGATCCACTTGAACCAAGGGGATGTCCAATAGAAACTCCACCACCAAATAAATTAACTTTATCAGCTGACAAGCCTAATTCTTTATTAAATGCCAATGGCACTACTGCAAATGCTTCATTAACTTCCCAAAAGTCGACTTCATTTGTAGCTAAACCTGCTCTTTTTAAAGCTTTTGGAGTTGCCAAAGTAGGAGCAGTTGTAAACCATTCAGGAGCTTGAGCAGCATCAGCATAAGACAAGACTTCTGCTTTTGGGCGTAAGCCATACTTTTCTACAGCTTCTTCGCTTGCTAGAATAATCGCCGAGGCACCATCATTAAGTGTTGAAGAATTCGCAGCTGTTGCTGTTCCATCTTTATTAAACGCTGGTCTAAGGTTAGGAATTTTCTCAAACATGACTCTTGTATATTCTTCATCCTTAGTTACTAGAATAGGATCTTTTTTTCTTTGTGGTACTGAAACTGGAATAATTTCGTCTAAAAAATTATTGTTACCTGTATTTTCAGCAGCGAGTTTATATGAGTTAATAGCATAAGCATCTTGTTCTTCACGTGATATTTTATATTTAATTGCTGTTGCATCAGCACTTTTACCCATTGCTTGTTGAGAATAAGCATCAGTTAATCCATCGTGTTCCAATCCATCAACAACATTTCCTGCTCCATATTTTTTACCCCATCTCATGTTAGGTAAATAAAAAGGAATATTAGACATAGATTCCATTCCTCCTGCAACAACAATGTCTGCTTGTCCCAGAGCGATAAGTTGCGAAGCAAACATTGCAGATTTCATACCTGAAGCACATACTTTATTCACCGTTGTACAAGGAACATTATCCCCTATTCCAGCTCCTAATGCAGCTTGTTTTGCAGGAGCCTGGCCTAAGAAAGCCTGACAAACATTGCCCATAAACACTTCATCCACGTTTTCCGCTTTCACATTAGCTTTTTCTAATGCGCCTTTTATAGCAAAACTTCCTAGTTCCGTTGCTGAAAACTTTTGGAATATCCCACCAAAACTACCTTGAGGAGTTCTTACTGCCGATATAATGTATACTTTCTTAGCCATTTTTAAAGATTTAGTTGTTTGTACAAATGTATAAAATCAAAACCGTAATTTTGTTTAAAAAAAATAATTTGAATTTTTTCCAACCCTTTTTAAACGTCATTCGTCTTACAGAATGTATTCAAAAAAATAATATAAAAATCTATAAAATGAAATCGTTAAAATTAGTAATCTTTTCTTTCTTAGCATGTTCACTATTCTTAACATCTTGTTTAACTGACGAATGTAATGAAACACGTCAATTCACACAGTACAACCCTGTATTTATGACAGCAGATGAATTCAGGATTAATGTTGAAGTAGAAGGTCAAAGAAACATAAACAATCCTGGTAAAATGTATTACTACAAGGATATGTTATTCATAAATGAGCAAGGAAAAGGGATTCATATTTATGATAATTCCGATGCTACAAATCCAGCTTACATTGCATATTATAATATACCTGGAAATTTTGACATCGCTATTAAAGATGACTTGTTGATGGCGGATAACGTAATTGATTTAATCACAATTGATATTTCGAATATCATGAATCCAGTGATAACAAGTCGAATAGAAGATTACAATGAACGTTATACTTATTGGCAAGATGATGAAGATAGAGAGTACGTGGCTTATTCTGTAGCTACTGAAGTAATTACAACTCTAGATTGCTCTGATCCAAATTTCAATAACAATAATTTTTGGAGAGGAAATGTATTTTTTGCAGAAGTTAGTTTTGATACAAATGCCCCTGTTTTGACAGGTAACCAAACATCAAGCACAGGCTCGTCAAGTACAGGAATATCTGGAAGTACTGCTCGATTTACAATAGTAAACGACTACTTATATACAGTTGACAACAATTCTTTATCTAGCTATAAAATTTACGAAACGAATGTAGAAAAAGAAGCTGACAAGAGCTTAGGATGGGGAATTGAAACGATATTTCCATACAAAAACAACCTATTTATTGGTTCGAATTCAGGAATGTTCATCTACAGCCTAGAAAATCCAGCTTCACCATATCAATTAAGCACATTTCAACATGCAAGAGCTTGTGATCCAGTTGTTGCGAATGACACTCATGCATTTGTAACTTTAAGAGATGGTTCATTGTGTGAAGGTTTTATCAATCAACTAGATGTTATTGATATCGCATCACTTACTAATCCTAAATTAGTAAAATCTTATCCGATGGTAAATCCACATGGATTGACATTAAATGGAGATTATTTATACATATCTGAAGGAGATTTTGGGATAAAAGTAATAGATATAGAAAATCCTGCTAACGTCAAAGAACTAAGTTTTGATAGAGAGATAGCATCTACGGATCTTATTTATTTAGGTAACAATCACTTATTAAGCATAGGAAAAGATGGGCTTTCACAATATGATGTTAGTGATCCTTCGAATATGGAATTAATCAGCTTAATTTCAGTAGAGTAATAACAATTCTGTTTTAAGATTTCACTTTAGTTTCAATAATTATGAAATCAAGTACAAGTCAGAAAATGCAAGGATAGCCTTAACTATCTAGAGTATTTCGAACGAAGTAATTGCTTTTAAAAACTTGAAAACATGTGAAATCTTAAAGCAGAAATGATATAAATTATAGTTTAGTTCAAAAATGCAGTGGAGAGTTTTTCTTAATGACTGTCTACTTTATCCTTTTTAAATAGTTCAATTATGAAAAAAATCATCTTTATAATAAATCTACTTTTATTAGGTTTTTTGGGTCAAGCCCAAAATGAATCTGTAAATAACGTAGCAGAGGAAGTTGAAGTTAATATTCCTACTAGAGTAAAAATTATCATGAAGAATGGAAGTATTCTTTATGCTGATTTTATCAGCTATGAACCTGAAGTAGGTTTATTAGTTCAAATTAATGGGAACAATGTTGTTTTTGAAGATAAAAACATAAAGAAGTTTAAAACTTTAAAACCAACAAAACTTTCTTCGAATAAATTTCACACTCCGCTAAAAACAAAAAGAGTGTATTTCAGGACGAATATTGGGATGTTAAGCAACACCAATGGAAATGGCACTTCAATGAATATCAGTGCATTATATCAATTCAACAGTTACTTTTCGGCAGGCATAGGGATGGGTATAGACAACTACTATTTTAATGTCCAACATAATATTTTTCCAGTTTTTACAGAAATTAAGGCATATGCGATGGACAAAAAGTCAACTCCTTTCGTTTCATTAAAAACGGGATATAGTTTTAATAGAGCACATGAAGATAGTGGTCAATTAGTAGCGAGAGGCGGAGTACTAATAAATCCTACTTTTGGATATAGATTTGGGTCGGAAGGAATCATGTTCGACATATATTCAGGTCTAAGGTTTCAAAAGGCTTATTACGAGAAAGTTAATTGGGCTTACTCAATACAAGAAATAACATGGAGACGAGTAGAGCTAGGCATGGCTTTATCGTTTTAGAAAGATGAATATGCAGAAAGGAGAGCGGTTAACCTCTACAAGGTAGTGAGTTAACCGCTTTTTTTATATTCTTTTTAAAAATTGATTAGTTATTTTTCTTGGAAAAGATATAAATGAATGTATATTTGCGTCCCACAAGAAAAACAAAGACATATCGCGGGGTGGAGCAGTTGGTAGCTCGTCGGGCTCATAACCCGAAGGTCGTAGGTTCAAGTCCTGCCCCCGCTACTAAGAAAGGAAGTCAACGCAAGTTGCTTCCTTTTTTTTGTTTTGTATACTTTTTTATTTTGCTCGGCGGGCTCTTATCCGCCTGAATGGCGGATGCCCCCGCTAATAGAGAAACTGCTAAACTATCAGAAAACTTTCTTACTTTAGATAAATGGATTATACAGTTTACGTTCTATATTCTAAAAAATACGATAAAATCTATATCGGATTTACCTCTAATTTGATTCAGCGTTTTCATTCACATAACTCACTATCTCATAAATCATGGACTAAAAGTTTCAGGCTTTGATTTGTTGTTTATTGCGAATATTTTGAAACTAAGACTGAAGCTTTAAAAGAGAAAAGAAATTAAAATGAACTTCTAATCGAGAATGGATTAGAGAAAAGATCGTGCCTCTTTTCTTCCATATAATTTAAAATACTTTTTCTCGACGGGCTCTTATCCGCCTGAATGGCGGATGCCCCCGCTGTGAATACCTTTTAAGGTAGAGAATTATTTTTATACTTAGGTAGATTATTCTATCTCTTTGTTAAAAACGAGTTCGATAATTAGAAAATACCATTTACTTTTCGAATTTTAATACATTCGTTACATTATAGATTCTCTAATGTATAATTCGGCTTTAACATTTAGTTTATGTACTTTTGGCAGAAAATTAGCTAAATGCAGGATAGGCATACAAATCGTAAAAAATATTTCAAAGAACAAGGAATAACAACCGCAAAATACGTTATTCCTTACATTGAAAAATTTAAAAAGATTTCACCTGAAACTAAAGTTCTTGAAATAGGATGTGGAGAAGGAGGAAATTTAATGCCATTTGTCGATTTAGGTTGTACTTGCATGGGTGTTGATTTGAACAAAAAGCAAATTGCATTAGCTAAAAGTTTATATGCTGAACACGAAAATAACCATAAAGTAACTTTTCTTGATGAAGATATTTATGATACAGATCTTGAAAAACTAGGTACTTATGACCTCATTATAATGAGAGATGTAATAGAACACATTCATGACCAAGAACGATTCTTTAAATTCCAAAAAAACTTACTTAAATCTGATGGATTAGTTTTTATTGGTTTTCCTCCGTGGTATATGCCTTTTGGAGGACATCAACAAATTTGCAAAAGCAAATTCCTTTCTAAATTACCTTATTACCATATACTACCGAAACCAATTTATAAAAGTATATTGAAGGCTTTTGGCGAACCAGATAATAGAATTGAAGCACTGTTGGAAATTAAAGAAACCGGAATTTCAATTGAAAGAATAAGGAGAATTATTCGTGCTGAAAAGTATGAAGTTATTGATGAAACTATATATATGATAAATCCAAATTATGAGATAAAATTTGGGTTAAAACCCAAAAAACAATTAGGGTTAATCAAAGGAATTCCTTTTTTCAGAAATGTATTTTCAACGTGTTGTTATTATCTTTTAAAAAAGTCGTGAACCTGCTCATATTCAGGTTCAATTAACCAAGAACCGTCTTTTTTGATATAACCCATCATTCCATTTTTCTCTGCAATAGCAAAACCATTTTTGAATTGGAAAGCAACTCGAGCATCGCTCATTGTAGTACTTCCATCTTCATTTAGTATTGATAACTGACCATCAAGACTTCTTGTGATAGCCATCCCTTCTGAAAAATCATCTACTTCAGCAAATGATTTGCCAAAAACATCTAGTCCTACTGAATCAATAAATCTCCAGGAACCTTCTGTAAAAACAGCTGCTTTACCTTCTTTAAAAGATCTAGCTTTTAAAAAAGGTCCTAGAATTTCTGTACCATTTTTATCAATAAAGAAGTATTCATTATTCTTTTTAACTGCAGCAAAGCCTTCACTAAAATTAGCCCCTCCGTCATATATATAATCAACAACTTGATCTCCATTCCCGTCTATATAACCATATTTCCCATTCAATAAGACCAAAGCTCTATTTTCCGAAAAACCTTGTGTCGTAAATGAAGCTGGACCAATAATAATTTCTCCATTTGTATCCCAATATTCTATTTCCCCATCCTTAAAAACAGGTAGTTTACCTTCATTGAATTTTCCATAAGCTGACAACACAGCTTCTTTCCAAACATAACCACTTTTATCAACCAACATTTTTTTCGGACCATAACTTATGATAGCTCTGTTTTCCCGAAAGGTAAAAGGCAAATCACTTTTTATATTTTCAATAAAATCCCCTTTTTCATCCATTGCCCCATAATAAGCCCCATAAACTTTATCCTGTCCATCGACTCTTAGTCCATCCATGGCTACACAAGCTAATCCATCAGAGAAATAGCTTGCATAGGTGAATACCTTATCAAACAGTACTTCATTATGTTCATTTATAAAATACCATTGATTGTCCTTTCTTACAGACGTAATGTATTCAGTTTCTTTCATATCATCAGAATTAAGTTGGGATGTAAGGAAATCGTTATTCAGAGCTTCTTCCTTTTCTGCATGCTTACAGCATATCATTGTTAATAAAATAATAGGAATATAGAATCTATTCATAGACTAGAACCTTCGCTCTTCTCTTTTCTTTACAACAGACTGAAACTCGTTTGAATATTCTTGTAATTTAGTTGGAGTCCACGCTAAAATCCAGCGTTTAGCAATTTTCTTCCGATGAGGCGATCTTTTTATGATTCCTACTTCCATATCAGGAGTAACATCTTCTTTCGTCAAAGAAGCATCATCATAAATATAAAGATTAGCAACTGTTTTAGCAGGAAGCAGTTTATATGCTTCTCTCAAAACGTTGATCACCATATCTTCCACATCAATTACCTTATTCTCAAAATCTTCTACAATTGTATACATGTAGAAATTCCAATTGGTTTCTTGCAAGGTTTGTAATTTTTCTGTTGCATCACCTATCGAACGTATACCTTCTAAATACTGCTTTTCTACAAAATCTGCTTCCAATTCAAAGACTAAAGGAAAGTCTTCATAATTTGTAAGATCCAAACGCTGTAAAAAGGCTTCTTCTAGCAGAATGATCGGAAAACGATCGATATTTACTGAATATTCATCGTTCCCAGAAAAAGAAACATAAAATGTTCTTCGATTGTATGTAACCGATCTTAATTTAGCTTCATAATTATCTACTGTCTCACCTGGAGCGTTTGCTTTATTAAGACTTATCAGCTCAAACTCCGTGTTGTATAC
>CAZMKA010000048.1:13528-21214 GCA_964566605.1 uncultured Saprospiraceae bacterium
GCTAAATACTGCTTTAAAAATTGTTCTTCTTTAGAAATAGTGCTCACCTCTGATGTTTTACATGAAAGAAATAAAAAGGCCAAAATACATAAAATGAAATTTAGTTTTACCAATCGAACCATCCTCCTGTGTCTTCTTTTTTATATTTTTCTCTAACCAAAGCATCTTCTGCTCCTTGTAATTTCCAAAGAACTCTACTTCGTCCATCATTATAACTACCTCCTCCTATAAGAGCAAGTATTCTTTTTCCTTTTTCAACACTGGATGCTTCTAGAATATCTGAAATCAATTTTTCTTCTGAATTATCTCCCATCCCCAATATTCCTGAATCCAACGCATGATCAATCGTATCTGCTGCACTTTGTTCCGATATTATAGGAAGAACGCCGCTTCTAAATGCTTGTCTTAATTCGCTCGTACGTTCAGAAAAAGTATTATTAAGAATACCATCAATTCGATTATATAATGAGCGAAGTCCACCACTCGCATTTACCATTGCCAATTGCTCATTTGGAGTAGAATAAACAAATAAATTTATGACTGCTCGATGCCCATTCCTTAGGTCTGCTCCATGCTTGAATGGATTTAACCCAGCACTTCTCAAAAGATTATTCAGCATGATGATCTTAGATTCCACTGGAATTTGTTCAATCAAATCTGGGTTTTCAACTAGTAGTCTTGCTTGCGGATTAAATGTATTACCAATAAGTGCTCTTCGTAAAGCCTCCATTGTTTCATGCCTATTGGAATCCGTTTCTGTACTATTTTCCTTTATTCTTGTAGGATCAATGTCATTATTAGCATGAGTTGCATTATCAAATAAAACATCCGCTTGATCGTGGGCTGAAGCACCATCAGCAACATCGTTTTGCATGATTCTATTAAGAATAGCATGTTGTTCTGTAAATTCTTCAGAAGATGTTAGGTAAAGTATATGAGCTGCAGGTGTATAACCGTTAATAATTCCAGCTGGGTGATGATGATGACGAATCGCTCCAGGTGCTCGCCCTCCTCCCGCATTGTGAACGATATCACCTGCAGAGGTGTGTGACATAAATTCAATGTCACTCATAGTATGTTCTTTATTGGGTTCATTACGTAACATTTCATGCAGTTCTGCTCTTTGTTCATCGGACAATTCTCTGCCTAAGATATCTTTTCCAGTTCCTGCATTTTCATTCATAATGTCTTCCTGTTCTTCGGAAATACCTGGCGCTTGATAACTATACACTTGTTCTACGTAATGTGGAAAATGTAAAGCACATTGTTTTGCGAGGCTTCCGCCCAAAGAATGCCCTGTTACAACAACACGTTTACCCGTTTCATTTACGGCGTATTCAAGCATTGCTTCGATATCAGCCGCACTTAAGTTAAAGGCCGTATGCCCTACAGCATATCCATCCATATCATTGTGCAACCAATCCGGCACAGTTTGGTGCCCTTCATCTTCTTGACCATCTGTTACACCCAATTCACTTCCTCTGAATGCAATTACTGCTCTCCGTCCCTCTAGATATGCCTTATCAGCATCAGTTAAATCCTCTCTCGCATCAATAGCATCACTATTTAAAGGTAAAATCAGACCTGCAAACAAACCTGTTTCGCTATTTCTATTTACCGTATCAGCCCAACCTGTCAAGCCCATATCTTCTAGAGCTGCCTTTTGTTGATCATCTAAGACAGTCGTATAAGCCATACCATGAGCAATCAATTCATATTTTACGGAATCTATTGCACGAACTTGTTCTTCTGAATAACTAGTTTCAGCATCTTCTTGCTCCGGTGTCCTATCTGTGTAAGCCGCATCCTCTAAATCCCCTGTCAAAGGAAGAGGAGCTGTGTCTACCAATGTTTGCGGTTGGTCGATTGAAAAATCAGGTGTTTCTGCATCAGCCTCTGGTATAGCTTCTGTTTCGCTATTTTGCCCGCCACCTGCAGGAACCATTTGCTGTTCTTCTCCCGATAAATCTAAAGCACTGGCTCCGGTTGTAAGCAATTCTCTTATTTCTTGAACTGTCAAGGTTTCTCCTTCGCCTAGCAGGTCATAATTTCTAAAAACTCCTGCACTTAAATTACCATGTAAACGTACTTTTGCACCTGCTCCTGCACTTCCATCTGCAGCTACTCCCATAGAGGCACTCCATCTAGCTTGTAACATGGTTACATTAATGAATGATAAAATTTCATCTAAGAAGGATTCAATATAAGGTGCCATTTGACCAGTAGTGAAAAACGTTATTAAATCATCTATCAAAAACTGCCATTCTCCATTAGCAATTCTTTCTTGATGAAATGCACCCATTGATGCCAAGATTCTTTTTGCATTGGCACTACTAATTTTGAATTCATATGTTAGATATCCGGCAACATTTGCTCCAAAGTTTCGTCCATTTCCATTGAGAACCCTGGTGAATTCTTGTCGATTTGCTCGACTTTGGAATGATCTTCCAAATGGACTTTCTAGGGATAATCTTTGTTTTCTTCTAAAGCTTACATTAGCTTCGTCTAGAAATTCTTGAAACCCTAAATCTGTATCACCTTGTAAAGAAATCTCATTTTCTGTCGCTGGACCGTCTATCACATCCATGTCTCCTCCATTAATATACGCGCTGTATCTCTGATATTCAACGCTTATATCATCATCGTTTCCATTTCGAACAAACTTATACGTTGCTTTTAATCCCAAAGTAGTATCTATTCCTAAGTTTGGAATAGGTACTGGAACTGGTAAAGATGCTGCAAGACTTGCCGCAAAAGTACCTTCTCCATAAATATCCAATTCTACTTCTTTGGGCACTCGAGCCCCGTTTTCATCCTCCTCAAAACGACCTTGCCTCATTTCAACCCCCATATTGGCTTCTGCACGAATATTTCCACCAATACTAGCTCTCAATTTTCTCAATAACATCCCACGAGCATACCAAGGAGCTCCACTGTAACCTCCTAGACTATCAGGTCTACTGTCATTTTCGCCTTCTCTATTATGGTTGTCCCATCGTTGAGTTTCACCACCAGTATGATCATTCCCTACTTTTACTCCGATATTTGCCTCTGCACTAGCCTCTGCATATACTCCAAACTGAAACTTTGTTTTGATATTATACACCATAGGGTCGAGATTCGCTCCTGTTGGCTGTAACAGCTTTGATGCCAAACCAAAGGTCACACCTGTATCAGTTCCAGTGGCAGTTGCCAAGAAACTCAAAAAAGCTAAATCTTGATAAATAGGAAATTGATATTCTTGCTCAATCATTGCTTGTAAACCAGCACCGGCATTAGCGCCTGCTTCTGCACCAATCATTAGTGAACCTGAATCATCCGCACTACCTGCACCTGGTCTTCCACTTCCTATAGATAAACCAGCTCCAACCCCCGTATCCAATCCTCCTTTAACAACACCTCTTCTAAATAACTTGAATACTCCTGGGCTTTCATGTACAATATAACATGTGTAGTTCACTCCTACATAAATAGGAATCCCAAAAGTAGCCCCTATTCCTCCATCTAATTGCACTCCAGCTCCAACAGGCCAAATCTTTTCCACTATGTACTTCACAATTTGCATCATCACATTATACGCCCTAATCAATGCTTCTACTATCTCTGTACCTAAGGCTATAAGTGCGGCTTTTATTTTTGTGTAAATTGCCTCTATATTAGCAGCAATAACTGAGAGTAATTTCCTGATACCAGCCCCCCAGTTTCTTGCAACTTCTATTAATGTTTTTAGTTTGTCTACTGCTAATTCAGTAACTATTTCAAGTACTTTCTGAGCACTCATGAGTGCTATAATAAAACCTGAGAGTGCATAACCCGGAAGGCTTAAAACAATATCTTTTAAAGTACCTAAATTAATAGAACTTATGAGACGTAAAATCGACTTCGCCGTTGATTCTCCAAATTCTTGTAAGAATGAAATGACTTCAGTTATACTGTAAAAATCGAGAATAGCTTCTATACCGTAAATAATATATTCACTTCCCGGAGCGGCCTTAATCAACTCAATAAATAGTGACCGCATATTTCTCGCTACAAAGCGCATCGCTTTTTTTGCAAGATCAACGCTTAAACTTGCAAGAAAACTAAGCAATGATTCTACATCATCAATTAAACTTAATGCCTTTTCCATAGCAGCTTCTCCCAATTCACCTGCAAAATCAGTAGTTGCATCCCAAGCATCGCCTACAGCTTCTGTACCGGAATCCCATGCATCACCAACAGCTTCTGTGCCGGAATCCCATGCATCACCTACAGCACCTGCTGCATCATCTACCCAGTCAGGCCATAATTGTGCTGGATCAGAACTCGAATTAGAATAAGGAACAGAACTTAAAGAACCAAGTTCAGACTTAACTCCTTGTAATCCATTCTTTTCAACTTCACTAGCAACCCTATCCGCTTCAGCTTCTAAACCTGCATCTGCATTTATATTAACACCATTTCTCTTTTCTGTTTTGGGAACACCTTGTTGAGTCACGTGAGTTAATTCGTGAGCTACTATATTAGGACTATCTTTACCTTTAGCAAAATGAACATCACTACCTTGTGAATATGCAACTGCTCCTATTTTACCTGGTTTATCACTATTAAAATGAAATTTCACATTTGGGAATAAAGATTTCCACTTATTTTGATCGAGAGGTGCATCATCTTCATCACCTGAATTACCAGATAATAATTTATTTTGTTTAGAACCTTCTACCTTGTCACCTTCTTCTTCCTTATTCTTTTCTTTCAATTGAAAAACAGGTGAAGGTATGCTCGCATTAGAATGCGAACTATTCTCTGCTGAAGATTTTGTAATATTTGACCTTTCAAGAAGATCATTTTTTTCAGAGTCTGGCATTTTAAGGTAGTAATTTAGAACAACTAGATTTCAAGATATGAATAATAAACATACTTGTCAAGTATTTATTTCAATCCAATTAGCTCTTAATTTATAAGAAAGAAACCAACTCTTGCACTAACTTATAAATCAATTAATTATACACATAAAAGAAATTAAATCAAATTGCTTTTTTCTCAATTTAGCTTGCTATTTTAATAATTTGGGTTGAACCCAAATTAAACATTACAAAAACAATTACTTCAACACCAATTCATAACTCTGATTCAAAAAAATTACGACACAAGTTTATTTGACAATCTATTACAGGCTGAAACTACGTCAAAATCAACGCTATGCTAGCGTTTTCAGATTCACCATAGAGGTACATTGATAAATCTTCCAAATCTCTTGATTTTATAGTATTTCCAACCCTCATAACAAAGCTCTAATACAATAATTTGGGTTCACGAAATAATAAATTTTAAATGATCAAAGTCTTTTCAATGGATTCACTTCTCTATTCCATCAAGAAGTATAGCTTTGTATTAATAAAATACAGCGATAATGAGCCAAAAGGTAAAAAAGAGTCAAGCACTAGATTATCATGAATTTCCATCCCCAGGGAAGATAGCGGTAGTTCCTACCACTAAGTACGCAACTCAAAGAGACCTTTCTCTAGCGTATTCACCAGGAGTTGCTGAACCTTGCCTAGAGATTGCAAAAGATAAATCACTAGTTTATAAATATACTACAAAAGGAAACCTTGTTGCAGTAATTTCAAATGGCACAGCAGTTCTTGGTCTTGGAAATATAGGGCCTGAAGCTTCGAAACCTGTGATGGAAGGTAAAGGTCTTTTATTTAAAATCTTTGCTGACATAGATGTATTTGACATAGAGGTGAATACAGAAAATGTGGAAGAATTTATCCAAACTGTGAAGATGATCGCTCCTACATTTGGCGGAATAAATCTAGAAGACATAAAAGCTCCAGAGGCATTCGAAATTGAGCAACGGCTTAAAGAGGAGCTAGACATACCAGTTATGCATGACGATCAGCATGGAACAGCGATTATATCCGGAGCTGCTTTGATCAATGCATTAGAGCTTTCTAGTAAGAAAATACAGGATGTCCGTTTAGTGGTAAGTGGCGCTGGTGCAGCTGCAATCTCATGTACAAAGATGTACTGTGCTTTGGGAGCAAAAAAAGAGAACATTGTAATGTTGGACTCTAAAGGTGTAATAAGAAAGGACAGGCCGAATCTAAACCAGCAAAAAGCTGAATTTGCTAGCAATAGAGATATAACAACTTTAGAGGAAGCAATGATAGACGCAGATGTATTTATAGGTCTTTCAATGGGTAACATTGTAAGCCAAGAAATGCTTCAAAGTATGTCTAAAAACCCCATTGTTTTTGCAATGGCTAACCCCACTCCCGAAATATCTTATCAGTTGGCAATTGAAGCGAGAAAAGACATTATCATGGCAACAGGAAGAAGTGATAATCCCAATCAAGTAAATAATGTTCTGGGATTTCCATTTATATTTCGAGGTGCGCTAGACGTAAGGGCTTCAGAGATCAACGAAGAAATGAAGAAAGCAGCAGTATTTGCTTTAGCTGAACTTGCAAAAGAACCAGTGCCCGAACAAGTTAACCTAGCGTATAATGAAACGCACCTTACATTCGGTACAGATTACATTATACCTAAACCATTTGACCCAAGACTTATAGCTGTTGTTCCACCGGCAGTAGCTAAAGCAGCGATGGACAGTGGAATAGCCAACGAGCCAATTAAAGATTGGGAGGCATATAGACAAGAGTTGCGCAATAGAATGGGATCCGACAACAAAATGGTTCGATTACTTAGAAACCGAGCCAAGACAGATCCTCAACGTGTAGTATTCGCTGAAGCAGATCAACTAAATGTTCTAAAAGCAGCACAGATATCTTGTGAAGAAGGATTCGCAATACCTATTTTACTGGGGAGAAAAGACAAGATAGAAGAATTAATGCAAGAAATAGGATTCAATGACGAAGTCACTATTATAGATCCTAAGGCGGATGAAAGTGTAAAGCAAAACAAAGAATACGCAGATATATATTGGAAGCAAAGAGCAAGAAGAGGAATTACAAAATTATCTGCCGAAAAACTTATGCGTCAACGTAATTACTACGCTGCAATGATGGTTAATGAAGGAAATGCTGATGCTCTAATTTCAGGATACTCCCAAAGTTACCCTACAGTTGTAAAACCGATCATGGAGACTATTGGTATGGCTACAAATGCCAAACGAATCGCTACGACAAATTTACTTATCACAGAGAAAGGTCCTTTATTCTTGAGTGATACTGCAATAAACATCAATCCCACTGCAGAAGAGTTAGTGCACATCACATTAATGACTGCAAAAACAATCAAAACCCTTGGAATAAAACCCGTAATTGCTATCGTTTCTCACTCGAATTTTGGGTCAACTAAAAGCGAAAGCTCTAGAAAAATCAGAAAGGCAGTAGAATATCTACATGCTAATCACCCACAACTAATTGTCGACGGAGAGCTTCAAACAGATTTTGCTCTGAACAAAGAGATGAGAAACGACCAATTTCCATTCTCTAAACTTAAAGACAAAAAGGTCAATGCTCTTATTTTCCCTAACTTAGATTCTGCCAACATTACGTACAAACTCTTAAAAGAAGTTAATCAAGCAGATTCTATTGGGCCGATGATGATGGGATTGAAAAAACCTGCACATATTTTACAACTCGACTCTAGTGTTGATGAAATAGTTAATATGACTGCAGTGGCTGTTGTAGATGCTCAAGTGAAAAAGAAAAAGAGTCGAAAAAAGAGCTAGATAAT
>CAZMKA010000049.1:0-20658 GCA_964566605.1 uncultured Saprospiraceae bacterium
ACCTAAAGCTGCATCATATTTTCCTTTCTCTAGAGCTTCAAGTAAAGCTGTGGTTTGCAATCCATTTCGACTTGCATTAACACCTTTTTCTTCTTGAACTAAACCATTATCGATAGCATCTTGAACAGATCCAACAATTAGTTTAGCGCCGAATTTTTCAACTAGGCTATCTCTATATTGTAGAGTTTCCGGAAAATTATGTCCAGTATCAATGTGTAATAAAGGGAAAGGAATTTTAGCGGGATAAAAAGCTTTATAAGCTAAGTAAACCATTAATATAGAATCTTTTCCTCCTGAGAACATCAGCACAGGGTTTTCAAATTGTGCAGCAACCTCTCTCATTATATAGATTGATTCTGCTTCTAGTTCTTCAAGATGGGTAATTGAATATTCCATTATAAACGCCAGTATTTAAGTTTACCTTCCATTTCAGAAGGGTTGTAAATAGATTTGATATCAATCAGGATACCATTTTCTTTCATTATATTATTAAAATCTCCTGAATCCAATTTAGTGTATTCTTCGTGCGCAACGGCAACAATAACAGCATCGTAATCAGAAGAAATGTTTTCTACTAAAGTAAGTTTATATTCATGTGCTACTTCATTAGCTGAAGCGTGTTTATCAGTAACGTGAACTACTACAGAAAAATCCATCATAGAGTGAATAAGATCAACAACTTTTGAATTTCTTATGTCAGCAACATTTTCTTTAAATGTAATTCCTTTTACAAGTACTTTACATTCACCTGGATTTTTACCTTGTTCAATAAGTGTTTGAACTAGTTTTTTCGCAATAAAATCAGGCATTCCATCATTTATTCTTCTTCCCGCGGCAATTACTTGGGGATCAATACCTAGACCTTTTGCTTTATGCATTAAATAATATGGATCAACTCCTATACAATGTCCACCAACTAAACCTGGGTGAAATTTCAAGAAATTCCATTTCGTACCTGCTGCTTTCAAGACTTCTTGGGTATCAATACCCATTTTGTCAAAGATAATAGATAATTCATTCATAAGAGATATATTAAGATCTCTTTGAGTATTTTCAATTACTTTAGCTGCTTCAGCTACTTTTATAGAGCTAGCTTCGTGAATACCCGCTTCTATAATATGCCCATAAACTTTAGATATTTGTTTAAGAGAAGATGCGCTATCACCCGAAACGATTTTTGTAATTTTAGTTAGTGTTTTCACTTTATCACCGGGAACAATTCTTTCAGGACTATATCCTACATGAAAATCTTCTCCTCTTTTTAATCCTGACAATTTTTCAATTACAGGAACACAATCATCTTCTGTACATCCAGGATAAACTGTTGATTCAAAAACTACATAGTCTCCTTTTTTAATAACAGAGCCAACGGTTTTCGAAGCTCCTAAAAGAGGTTTAAGGTTAGGTACTTTATTTTCATCGATATCGGTAGGTACTGCGACAACGTAAAAATTAGCTTGTTTTAATACTTCTAAATCAGCGCTAAAAGTAATGTTTTTGTTTTCGAAAGCAGAATCTTCAAGTTCCTTAGAAGGGTCTTTTCCATTTTGCATCAATTCAACTCTCTCTTCATTGATGTCAAACCCTATGACTTCAAAATCTTTTGCAAACTCTAGTGCAATAGGCAGACCTACGTAGCCTAGGCCTATTAATGCAATTTTCTTTTCTTTATTTACGAGTTCTTTGTATATACCCATGAAATTATACTGTTTTGTTCAGATTAGAGAGAAGCAAAAATCTTTCCAAAAATTTATTTTTATTGATTAGTATTTATACTTAGTTGATTTTTATAACAAAATCGTCCTTTAATTGATATTTTTGACCGCTTTCAGCACAAGTAGCTAAATTATTTTCAAAGTTAAGGCGAATTCCGTATTCGCTAACCCAACCAATTTGTTTAGCTGGGTTTCCAACGACAAGCGCATAATCTTTTACGCCTTTTGTTACTACAGCTCCAGCTCCAATGAAAGAGTATTTTCCTAAGTCGTTCCCACAAACTATTGTTGCATTTGCACCTATTGAACATCCTTTTCCAACCACCGTTTCTTTATAGGCATTTTTTCTATTTACAGCACTTCTAGGATTCATTACATTAGTAAAAACCATAGAAGGTCCTAAGAAAACATCATTTTCACACTTTACCCCTTTATATATAGAAACGTTGTTTTGAACTTTTACATTATTTCCTAGAATCACATCATTAGCAATAAAAACATTCTGTCCAATGTTACAATTTTCACCAAGAATAGACGTGCTCATTATATGACAGAAGTGCCATATTTTAGTTCCTTTTCCTAATTTAGCACCTTCATCTACAACTGAACTAGGATGTATATAGAATTCTTCTTTGTTCATTAACTAGCTTTCACGTGTTTTAAAATAAAAGAAGTAAGTTGAGCTGCTGATTCTTGAATCGATTGATTTGTAGAAACGATTAAACTAGGATTAATTGGTTTTTCAAAAGGAGAATCGATTCCTGTAAACCCTTTGATTTCTCCTGCTCTAGCTTTTTTATATAGTCCTTTTACATCTCTATTTTCACATTCTTCTAGTGGAGTATCAATAAGGATTTCGAAAAAGTCTTTTACTCCTACGATTTCCTTTGCCATGTTTCTTATTTCAATTGTAGGGCTAACAAAAGTATTTATACAAATTATTCCTTGTCTCAAGCTAAGTGAAGTTAATTCTGCAATTCTTCTTATATTCTCTTTTCTATCTTCAAGGCTAAAAGTTAAATTGTTACATAATCCTGACCTTACATTATCTCCGTCTATTAATTGGACAAAGAAGCCTTGATTAAATAAAATACGTTCTACTTGCTTGGCGATCGTTGTTTTTCCAGAGCCAGAAAGTCCTGTTAACCAAAAGACTTTTGCTTTTTGGTTTAAGAAAGCTTCTTTTTCTTCTCTAGAGATTAGTTGATCATAAACTGGATATATATTTTCCATTAATAAATTATTTTTCTGCCTATACTGGCATAATAAAACCCCATTTCAGCCATAAATTCTAAATCAAATAGATTCCTTCCGTCAAAAATCACTTTATTATTTAAGTTTTGTTCAAGCTTCTTGAAATCAGGTGTTCTAAAAACTTGCCATTCCGTCATAATAAGCAAGACATCTTGATTTTCAGTTGCTTCATACATGTGAGAAGCATATTCTAATTTATCGCCATAAATAGCCTTAACATTATCCATAGCTTCAGGATCGAAAACTTTTATTGTACAGTTATTTTCTAGCAGTTTATCTATTATATACAAAGCTGGAGCTTCTCTTATATCATCGGTATTAGGTTTAAAAGCTAATCCCCAAATAGCGATTTTTTTACCTTGCAACTCATTGCCATAAAAATCAGATAGTTTATTAAAAAGTACAACTCTTTGCTCTTGATTAACATCAAGTACTGATTTCAATATCTTAAAATCATAAACCTTTTCTTCAGCTATATACTTTAAAGCCTTTACATCCTTGGGAAAACAAGAGCCTCCGAAACCAATTCCTGGAAATAAAAACCTTTTGCCAATTCTAGAATCACTTCCCATTCCTTTACGAACCATATCAACATTAGCACCAACTTTTTCGCATAAGTTAGCGATTTCATTCATGAAGCTTATTCTAGTAGCTAAGTATGAATTTGAGGCATACTTAGTTAATTCACTAGACTTAACGTCCATGAAATAAATAGGGTTTCCCTGACGAACAAAAGGATTGTAAAGCCTTTGTAAGACTTTTTGTGCTCTTGGACTATCTGTTCCTATAACAACTCGATCCGGTTTCATAAAGTCATTTACTGCAACACCTTCTCTTAGAAATTCAGGGTTACTTACAACATCAAACAAATCTGTATTTAGCGATTCTTCTAAAATTGCATGCACTTTATCTGCTGTACCTACGGGTACTGTACTTTTATTGACAATAACTTTGTAGCTTTTAATTTTAGTAGCAAGTTGTTTTGCAACATCTAATACATATTGTAAGTCTGCTTGTCCGTCTTTACCTGGAGGAGTAGGTAGTGCTAAAAATATAATTTCTGCATTTTCGATTCCTTCATCTAAGGATGTTGTAAAGTGTAATCGTCCTTGTTCTTGATTTCTTGTAAAAAGCGTTTCTAAACCTGGTTCATAAATTACGATTTCTCCGTTATTCAATCGATTGACTTTACTTTCGTCTATATCAACGCAAATAACATTATTTCCTGTTTCAGAGAAGCACGTTCCACTGACAAGACCTACATAACCAGTACCGATAACACAAATATTCATCTAAACTTTAATTGATAGACTCCGTCCATTTAGAGTCGCAAGAAAACCTCTATTAAAAAACTATAAATCAATACATTAAGAGCTTTGGGCTTAAGCCCAAAACAACTTTTAAACCAAAGAATGCACTTTTTGAAGCATATCCTCTGAAATATTTAAATCTAGTGTATATCCCAAGCTATCAAGAGCTATTTGGACATACTTTTTACTTTTTCTTTTAATCACAATTCCTTTTATTCCAGTTAAATTTCCGGAAACAATTTCTACTTTCATCCCTTTTTCCAAAGGACTATTATGTGCTTTTTCAACTAGTTCTTCTCCTACTACCCATCGCATAATGTCTATCTCTTTCTGTGGGATAGAAATCATTGCTCCTCTTATTTTAAGGAAGTTAATAACATTCTCAGTTTGTAATACTTTTATGTAATCTTCTTTGGTGATATTCACAAAGACATAACAGGAAATAAGTGGTAATTCAACTTGCTTTTTCTTTCGTGTATATACCCTAGTATATTTCAAAAGCGGAACATAGTTTTCAATTCCTTTTTTCGATAATTTATCGCAGACATATTTTTCTGCTCTATATCTAGTATAGACAGCAAACCACCTTTTTTCTGTAGGACTAATGTGGTCTTTTCTCTCAGTCAACTTCATTCATTTCATCTTTTCGTGACCACAGCAAGAGTCCATCTGGATGCTGTAATAAAATTTCATCTTTTTCTTCGCTGGTATAAGTAATGTATCTAATTTTTCTTGATAGATGTTCTTCAGCGCGATCAATCAATCGCACTAAATATTCTTTATCTACATTACCTATAAAAATTAAATCGATAATCTTATGATCGATACCTTTACTAAGAGAACCAACGAGATAAACATACTCAACTTCACCTAAACGGTTCACGACTTTCTCTATGATTTTGTCAACCCCTATATATTTTTTAAGAATGTTGTTTACTTCTTTGAAAAGAGGATGTTCAGTATTCGCTTTGAAAAACTTTTTATTCCCGCTAGATTCTGTTTTAAGCATACCTGCCTCTTCGAATCTATTCAATTCTAAACGTATGGAATTTGTGGATTCTCCGAACTCTTGTTCAAGCCCTCGAAGGTAGCCTTCAGACTTGGAGTTCAAGAAAAACTTTAAGAGAAGTTTGACTCTTGTTTTGGAAGAAATTAGTGCTTCTAACATAGATTGAGTAAAAAAACTACTCAAATATAGAAGTTTTAAATATAATGAGGTAGTTTTAATGTAGTAATTTAACTCAATGTTTAATAACTAATTGAAAATCAATATGATTTTTAGTTTCTTTACAATATTTTTATGGCGAAAATAATCGTGAATTATAAAATGTTAACACAGATTTACGAACTAAATCATAACCTTTATGAGTTATATTCGTCAGAAGGTTAGTACCAATGGTGTAAAAATTATGAAAAGAGCATTTTTTAGAAACATACTTCTACTGTGCATTTTATTGGTCAGTAGTTCTTTCAATAGCAATCCTATTGATCCTTGCGGAGCGGTTAATAACTCTTTTCAAGAAGGCGAACATGTGGTTTATAAGATTTATTATAACTGGAATTTCGTGTGGCTTAGTGCAGGAGAAGTTGATTTCAAGTTGAGTGAAACAGATGAGCACTACATTGTTGAAGCAACAGGAAAAACGTACAAATCTTATGAAGTGTTTTTTCGAGTAAACGATTATTATAAAACAGTTATTGACAAAGAGACAATGCTTCCTGTAGAATTCGAAAGAAATATTGAAGAAGGTGGTTACCGTTTTTATAATAAACTAGAGTTTGATCAGGAAATGGGTGAGGTCATTTCATATTCTGGAAGAACAAAAGAAGATGTTACTGCTAAAATTCATCCCATTGAAAGTTGTATGCATGACATGCTTTCAACTGTTTATTTTCTGCGTAATTTAAATTTTATAGATTTCGAAAGTGTTCAGAAATTCCCTGTAAAGATGTTTATTGATGATGAGATTTATCCTATTGAAATTTCATATGAGGGTAAAGAAAAAAAGAGTATCAAGGGATTCGGAGATATTGATGCGATAAAAATTTCTCCCCAAGTTGTTGCAGGCGTTGTTTTTACGAATGAAGCGAAAATGGACATATGGGTTTCAGATGATAACAACAAGGTTCCATTGGTAATAGAATCTCCTATTAGTGTAGGAAGC
Source organism: uncultured Saprospiraceae bacterium (assembly GCA_964566605.1). Lineage (GTDB taxonomy): Bacteria > Bacteroidota > Bacteroidia > Chitinophagales > Saprospiraceae > JAHDFB01. The sequence continues at coordinate 6,445 of CAZMKA010000049.1, forward strand.
ATTCAAGCTATTTTAAAATCACATACTGGATTAAAGCATTCACTAGGAGATTAATAAATGCATTGTGCAATTTAAATCAAACCCAAGATAACAATGAAATCAATAAAGAATTTTTTAATTATAGCTTTACTTATAGGTTTTATTAGTTGCCTTGGATATATCTATGTGAAACAGATTCTCATTCCTAAACGACACATAGTAGAAAGTTCAACAACTGTACTTGAAAAGATTGAAAAAGTGCTTAAACTCGTAACACTTGAAGGAGAGTATTCACATTTAAGCAAGCATGAAGAATATTATCGATATGATATAAGTCCTTTGCGAAAGAAGACTTTAATCCGAATAAATGCTAGGGTTTTAGTGGGATATGACTTAGAGAAAATGGATTTAGTTTTGGACGAGACGAATAGAACAATTTACTTGGACAAGTTCCCTGATCCTGAAATACTTAGTTTGAATGATGATGTAGAATATTACGATATTTCGGAAGGTCTATTTGTTTCATTTTCAAAAGAGGATTACACTGCAATTCAAAAAAAAGCAAAAAAAGATATCGAACAGATTGCATTGGATAATGGTTTAATAGAAAGGGCAATGGAACAAGAAGAAGATTTGATTGATATGTTGACATTAACCTTAAATAATATCGGTTGGGATTTAGTTATTGCAAAAGAGAGTAAACAAGTTTTAGATTAGCATAGAATTAAGCACTACCTTTGTGTTCAAAAATAATTTTTTGAAAAAAGAAAGAAATATAGGCTTTGATCAATTTGTCGATTTTTTCCCTGAAATTGAATTGCCTGTAACATTAACAGAAGAAAGTTCATTGGACTTTAGTAGATTGAACACTCCTTTTAAGGGAGAAGCGATAGCAAAATTCATTATTCCCATAGAGGCAGAAACCGATGAATTTACAGAATATTTACCTTGTTTTCGATTAAAGAATACTGGCGATATTCATGTGTTAGTATATTGGAAAGCATCCTTATTAAATTATGAATACAAAATGGTGACCTTTTCGAAAGAAGGGAGTCTTATAGATGGAAAAGTTATTGCATCCACTATTACAAATAAAGAAACAATAGTTCGTACTGTGAGCACAATTGATGAAGATTGGGTTATACACACAGTTGCTGGACAACAAGAAGTAGAATCAACTACAATTAATAAAGAAAGTAAATCATACACACTTGAATTACTTGGAACAGGAGAGATAATATTCTCCCTAAATGAAGAAAAATAAATGAGTAGACGAAGAAAAAGTAAACAAATAAAAAAACTAAGACCACAAGAACTGGAACGTAAATTATTAAAGCAGTTCTTTATAAATCCAAAGAAAAGATACAATTCCAAACAATTAATAAGAAAGTTAAAATTAATAAACAATAGAGATTCTGTTGATTATGCACTTGAAAAGTTATCTAAACAAAAAAAGCTTATTTCTGTAAGCGAAGGATTATACAAATTAAATAGAGGTTACGAAGGCGACTTCAAAAGTGGCGGCGGAAAAGGACAGAAAAAGATATTGACTGGAAAAGTTGATATGACGCGTTCAGGATCTGCATACATTGTTATTCCTGATATAAAAGAAGATGTTTACATATCAGCAAAGAACCTTAGAGGAGCTTTGGATGGAGACACAGTGAAAATATTAGCGAGTATAAAAACTGGCAAGCATAAATCTTCGGGGAATGTTGTAGAAATTGTAGAGAGAGCACAAGCCAAGTTCATTGGTAAATTATATCGATTCCCGAACGAGGCTTTCGTTGAGATTAACCATAAAGGAATTAGCTTTCAAGTTGATGTTAAATTACGCGAAGTAGAAGAAATCGAACAAGGAAATTCAGTGAAAGTTGATATTAGTTCTTGGGGGAAAGATGATACAAAGCGTTTATATCAAGGAAAGAATGTTGTTGATTTAGGACCAGGAACGAGTAATGATGTTATCATGACAGAAATCTTGTATAACAATGGATTTGCACAAGAATTTCCTAAGGAAGTAGACAATGAAGCTCGTTCTCTAGAGATGGTTATTGATGAACAGGCGCTTGAAGAAAGAAGAGATTTCAGAGAAACATTTACTATTACGATAGATCCTGAAACGGCTAAAGATTTCGATGACGCAATATCTTATAAAGAGCTAGAGAATGGGGATTTTGAAATAGGAGTACACATTGCAGATGTAACACATTATCTGCGCCCTGGAACTAAACTAGATGAAGAAGCGTACGAAAGATCTACATCGGTTTATTTAGTAGACAGGGTTGCACCAATGTTACCTGAGATGTTGTCCAATGATTTATGTTCACTGAATCCACATGAAGACAAGTTTTGTTTTAGTGCTGCATTTATATTCAATAAGAACTTAAAGATAAAAGAACGTTGGTTTGGTAGGTCAATAATTCATAGTGATAGAAGATTTACATATGAAGAGGCTCAAGAAAGGATTATAAGCGGGAAAGGGGATTTTGCTAAAGAGATTCAATTTTTAGATAAGGTTTCAAAAAGCTTAAGAGCAGAAAGATTTAAGTCTGGGTCTATTGCTTTCCAAAGTGAAGAATTAAGATTCAAACTAGATGAAAATGGAAAGCCGATAGATGTTTATGTTAAAGAATCGTTCGATGCACACAAATTAGTTGAGGACTTCATGTTGTTAGCTAATAAGGAAGTGGCATTATTCATAGATAGAAAGGCGAAAGGGAAAGAAATTCCTTTTGTATATAGAGTTCACGATGAACCCAATCAAGAAAAGTTAGCAGATTTTGCAGCTTTTGCAAAAGAGATGGGTGTTATGATGAAACTAGATACACCTGAACAGATAGCAAACTCTTTTAATGATTTAGCTAAACAAGCTGAGGTAAATGATCCATTAAAAATACTAGAGCCACTAGCTATTCGTACAATGGCAAAAGCTGAATATAGTTCGAACAATATAGGTCATTATGGTTTAGGGTTTGAGCATTATGCACACTTTACATCTCCTATTAGAAGATATGCTGATGTATTAGTTCATAGAATTTTAGCAGCAAATCTTAAAGGGGTCGAAAGACGAGATAAGGATAAACTAGAAGCACGGTGTAAGCATATTTCGATGCAAGAAAGAAAAGCTGTAACAGCAGAACGAGAATCCATTAAATATAAACAAGTAGAATGGGCTTCCGATCATGTTGGAGAAGAGTATGTTGCTTATGTGAGCGGGATGATTGATCGTGGTTTGTTTATTACCTTGGAAAATTCGCTTGTGGAAGGTATGGTTGGTTTCGATCAGCTGAATGATAAATTTGAACTTAATGGAAGATTATCTGCAAAAGGTAGAAGGTCCGGTCAATTATTTAAAATGGGAGATAAAGTGAAAGTAAAAATCACTTCTGCTGATTTAGAAAAAAGACAGATCGAACTTGAGTACATCGATGTACATAATGAATAAAGTTTAGTTGAAGCAAATAAAAAAGGATTAGCACGAAAACATGCTAATCCTTTTTTTTTTCTTCTAAGCTTATAGAGCTATAATCCTAGATTAATTTTCAGATGTTTGATTTTCTTTTCCCCAAGTTTCAAGATTAGGACAAGATTCGAAACGACTGTCAAGTTGAACGTATTTCTTTGACGCTTTATCTTGAACCCATTTTCCAAAATATTCATTCTTTTTATTCTCTTTTGCATAAAACTGAATCTTAGCATAATCTTGATCAAGATTTGCTTTATGTGGTCTAGTTCTTGACAAAAGCTTGATTATTCGAAACTGAGTTTCTCCTCTTGGAGATTGGTATTCTATAGGTTCAGTAAGTTCGCCTACTTCTATTGCTTCTATTTCAAAATATACATCCGGTGGCAAGTCTGCTGTTTCGAAAAATGTTGTTCCATCCAAAGGATTTGTTAGACGTCCATTATTATTATAGCTTTCTTCGTTTTTCGAAGAGTACTTTTTTATTGCACGTTGGAAAGTAATACTATCAACTAAAATTTCCTCACGAATTCTTGCGAGCTCTTCTTTTGTTTTTTGGATATCATCAAAAGTCAACTCCGCTTTAAATAATATGTGTCTAGTATGAATCGTATTTCCTCTACGGTCTAGTAATTCCACGATATGAAATCCAAACGGCGATTCGAAAGGTTCACTTAACTCTCCCTTTTTCAGGGTATAAGCAACAGCATCGAATTCAGGAACAAAAGTTCCTCTTGATTGCCACCCTAGATCCCCACCAAGTCTTTTGGATCCAGGATCATCGCTAAACTTTTTAGCTAAAGCAGCAAAATCGCCATCATTTTCAGTTAATTCTTTGTATACCGCTAATGAAGCATCGTATGCTTTTTTCTTTTCTAATGAAATTCAGCAACCTCAACCTCAGCATTAAAGTAAGGTAAAGAATCCGAGGGAATTGCATTAAAGAAGTCTCGAGTTTCACTTGGAGTAATTGAAATACCTTCGAATAAGCTTCCTCTCATACGTTCAGCCAGCAACATTTCTTTCATATCTACTCTCATCCATTCTTTTACCTCAGGAATCGTTTGTCCGTAATATTCCTCGAAGAATTCGGTGTCATTATTCATTTGTCTAAGAATAGATTCAACTCTAAAATCGAGTTGTTGTTCTACTTCTGCGTCCAAAACCTGAATACTATCAAGTTTCGCTTGATCGACCATGATTTTTTGAGCCATTAAGCCTTCGAGGATAGAACACCTTTCTTCATCGGTAATACTGCCATCCGTTTCTTGCAAGTAAGAAAACTGCTTCTCTACATCACTAAGTAATATGTATTCGCTACCTACTTGAGCGACAACTTTGTCAACTAATTTTTGGGCTTTAAGCCCAAAAATAAAACAAAAAGAAATCAAGCAAATGACACCTAGTTCTTTATATAATTTCATCTCAATTAATGATTAACTTGTTATTATTTAATGCTGATGTATATAATTTATTACTAAATTCTTCCATCAAATTTACTTTACGTTGTTCTATGATTGCGTTTTTAAGAAAACCTTCCATATATGATAACGGCGCATTTTCATTTTTGTCGATAAAATCAAATATTCTTATGAAAAAAATATAGTTTTCGTTTTCAAATGATCCGTTGTAACCCTCTTTTAAGTTATCTTCCTCTAATTCATCGAAAGGTAACTTCAAACTTAAATCAAACCAATTTAACCACTGTGAAGAATCTAAGAATTGGTATTCAATATCTCCTTGTAGTGATTCATAAAATTCATCGAAATCTCCTTGTTTGAAATAGTTTTTTATATCTAAAACTTCAGGATGTTGTTTATGAATTATCACAAGATGATGTTTAAAGATATCTTTCTTTAATTTATAGCTTTCCTTTAATTCTAGATATGCTTCTTTTAGTTGAGAAGAATCAATTTCCAGGCTAAGATTCTTTTCTAAATACTTTTCCTTTTGTTTCTGAACTTCAAGCGTTTTTCTATAAGTCTCACTTAAATACTCAATTTCTTTTTTATCTTGTTTAGAGAGTTTAGAGCTCTGAATAATCAATTCATTTCGAATCCATGAATCAATATATTCTTTCTTATTAAACCCTTTGGAGTCTTGATTAATTATTTCATCAATATCCGATTGATACAATGAAGAGCCATAAACTTTAGCCAAAAGATTATCGCTCTTTCTATTCTTATTGCAAGAATAAGATGTTATTAAAACTATAGTAAAAAGAAATATTTTATAAATAGTTTGCATTCTATTTAGCTAAAGATTTAAGTACGTCCTCATTAATTTCTACATTATACTTTGCCTTGAGATTATTTATCCATATTCGCTCTAACTCATCTTGATAATCTGCTTCAATATAACCTCTTGCATCATTAAGAGACTTAGGCGAAGCAGGAATAATTTCAACAATTTTTCTAAATGTTGTAATAGATTTTCTTTCATTTACTACAGGTAAAGACATAGACTTACTAGAAAATTTTATTCCCGAAACATCTTTACTTCCTCTTTCATATAATTGTTCCTCAACAGTGAAAATATCACCGAATTTATTCTTCAACCACTCTGGAGATTTTCTTTTAGCCTTCTTCATAAACTTAGCAACAATTGCTTCATCATCAGTATTAAGCGTATACGTTTCCATTCTAGCTCTTTCTTTCCATTGGTACCTATATGCATTCGTCTTGTAGAAATTATCCAAGCCTATAGAATCTTGAGATGCTTTGTCCCAGACTTTCATTTTTGTAACTTCAAACAAAAGAATGCCTTCTTCATATTCTCGCATAATAGCTTTGAAATCAGGGTACTTATTAATTAATTGTTTTTCTTCATAATCAATAGCCTCTTGCTCAACAAATTTCGTGTATAAAGATGCGATTGCATCCTCCATTGGCATTTCATCCATTCTAAGTCTAGCACGTGTATTACTTTTCGCATAATCAACGAAGTCATTTAGTGTAACCACATTATCACCAAAAGTAAATAGCGTTTTAGGTTCTAACGCTTCCGGTCTCCATTTATAAGAAAAAAATGTTTTATCAAGAGTTTTAGAAAATGCATCAAGAACGCTTTTATCTTCACTAAAGTTAGATTCCGTTTTAATTCGTGAAATCAACGTTTTTTTAGCGATATTATGTCTAGGGTCTTTTATAACAAGTGCCTTTAATCTTTTGTCTGAATCTTCAAAAGAAGCTCTTTCTTGCTTAGAAATCCTTTTTATTATATGCCATCCTACAGAAGATTCTACTGGTGCTGTGAATGTTCCATCTTCGGTCAAGCTAAATGCCGCATCTTCAAAAGCTTTTTCGTATTTATTAATTCCGAACATTCCTAGATTTCCTTCGTTTCTAGCTGTCGCATTGTCCTCGCTTAATTCCTTTGCCAAGGTTCCAAAGTCTTCACCCGCTTTTAATCTTTCATAAATAGCATTGATACGTTCAAGCCCATCGGATTTTTTCTGACGGATTTTTTCTTTTCTTATTAGTATATGAGCAATTTCAAGCTCTCCTCTTGCAGGCCTTTTCTCGTCGAGTCGCACAACGTGAAATCCAAGTTTCGTGCGGATAGGAGCAGAAACTTCTCCTTTTTTCAAAGAATAACCTACATTTTCAAGTTCATAAAACCCAGCTGGAAACATCGCATTTAAAAAAGGAAGTGCACCACCATTTTCTTTAGACATCTTATCTTCAGAAAATTCTTGTACTGCATCATCGAATGACATTCCACCTTTTATTTTATTGTAGATTTCATCGATTTTTCTTTTGGCATCAGCTTCTTGCTTAGAATTAGCATTCTCTTTTAACGATACAAGAATGTGTGATAATTTTACATCGTTTGCTGATCTTTCGTATACTTCTTTTACTAGCCGATCAGTAACTTCTTTATCCGTAAGATATGATTTAGCCAATTGCTTTCTATATCCTTCAAGTTCTTTCATCAAACTAGGAATCGTGTCCAGTTGCATTTCTTTTGCCCTTTGGACTTTAAGTTTAAACTTAACGTATAAGTCAAGATATTCTTGAAGGCTTTCAATACTGTAATCAGTATTTTTACCTGTGTTCTTTGAATAGATGTAGTCAAATTCCGAAAGATGAACAGGATTATCCTCGACTGTAAATAAAACAGGGTCATTACTTTGGGCTTTAGCCACAAAAGTCATTAAACAAACAACAAATGAAAAGATAAATTTACTCATAGGTTTTCTATAATTTGAAGCACAAAATTAGCTATAAAAAGCAATATTCCGTTTTCCTAGCTAAAAAACATCTTATAAACGAAGGAAAATAGCGTGAAAGTGTATTAATTACGTGAATATTCTTTGGGTTCGAGCCCAAAAATAATAGAATTTACATCATTTTAAGATGAAAAAGCATCTTTCAGAAGTAATTATAAAGAACAGAGTTTGTTTTTAAAACATCTATATTTTAGTTAGAAACCACTAATTATATGATGAACGAACTTTTTTTTTAGATAAAACGAACTAAAATTTAACTTTTAACATTTTGTAAATCGGATATATATCCATAACATTAACTTTTTATAACAAAACTTAAAATTATGCTTAAAGAATTTAAGGACTTTATAGTGACAGGAAATGTCATTGATTTCGCTGTTGCTGTAATATTAGCAGGTGCGATAGGATTAGTAATTAATGGATTTGTCAATGACATGGTAATGCCAGTTGTTGGTCACCTTGTAGGTGGTGTAGATTTTGCAGGACTTAAGTATGTTCTTTCACCTGAAAGTACAGACGCTGCTGGAGTTGTAACTCCAGAAAATGCAATCATGTGGGGTAAGTGGATTAATTCTATTGTAAACTTGATTCTTGTTGGATTTGTACTTTTCTTAATTGTAAAAGCTTACAATAAAACTAAGAAGCCAGCAGATGATGCACCAGCAGCTCCTACACAAGAGGAGTTACTTGCAGAAATCAGAGACCTTCTAGCAAAATAAAACCTAATCTTTAAGGAAACAATTTATTTTTTGGAGAGTTAAGCAATTAACTCTCCATTTTTTATTTAGCCCGTTTATGCAGAAATCAACTTTTACGAAGTATATCCATTCCTTAAACGAAGAAGAGTTAAGAAAAGAACTAGAATCGTTATATGTTTTTTCTCCTGATGTAAAGCAGTTTTATGTTATGGAACTTGGCTCCCAAAAGGATAGGCAAAGAGTATATAATAGCATTAAAAAAGATATTGAATCTAAGTATGCTACGCGGTCTGTACGTCGACCAAGAAAACCAAGGATAAGTAAAATAAGAACCATCTTACGTAACCTAGAAAGGCAAAAGAGTTTTACTTACGAACTCGGTGATGTTTTTCTTTTCAATGTAGAATGTGCAACAAAATATGTTAAAAAACACTGGATATTGACAGATCCTATTCGTAACATAATTTTGGAGACCTACGAGAAAGCTAGTTTGTATATAAGGGACGCGTTGATGGAAGACGAATACATGGATAGAATCAATGAATGTATAATAAATGTAAAAAGACAGCCGGGTTTAGCAATAGAAATGGAGAAAATACGAGATAAGGTTTTCGATTAAGTAAAGAGGAATAATAAATATTCGACGTTAAACTATACTTTTGTCCTCTAATATGACTTACGAAAACATTCGACCATACCACGATAATGAAGTTAATGAGGCTTTGAATAGGCTCATTAAAGACCCTATGATGATGGCATTATTTGATTATGCTTTTCCTGAAAAAGATATTGCCTTTTATAAAGAGAAAATAGCCACTGTACATTCTACATACGATTTTCACAAATACATTATTTACCCTGCATTGAAAAGGGTACTTGACGAAACTGCCGAAGAATTAAGCACATCAGGTTTCGATAAGTTAAAAAAAGATGAAGCTTATCTATATATTTCGAATCATAGAGATATAGTGCTGGATACGACGCTTACCAATCTTGTTTTATTGTTGAATGATATGCGGATGACTGCATCTGCGATTGGTGATAATTTAGTTCCTACAGATTTCTTATTGGGGTTTGCAAAAGTCAATAGAAATTTTCTAGTTCACCGTTCTTTGCCACCTAGAGAAATGCTCGCCAAGTCGAAAGAGCTTTCAAGTTATATTAGGCACTTAATGGAGAAAAGAAATTCTATATGGTTGGCCCAAAAAGAGGGACGGACAAAAGACGGGAATGACAATACACATCCAGGTGTATTGAAAATGTTATCTATGGCTAAGCCAAAAGATGTCCATTTGTGTGATTATTTTATATCATTAAATATCGTACCCTTGAGTATATCTTACGAATATGACCCAACGGATTATATGAAAATGCCTGCTATTTTAGCAGGACTAAATGGAATAAAATATCAAAAGACTAAGAACGAAGATTTCAATAATATTTTGAAAGGGGTTCTAGGATACAAGAAAAACATACATTTATCCTGTGGATTAACAATGGATGAATACTTATTAAAATTGAAAAGTGAAAATCTTTCGGATAATGCAACGATTAAAACTTTCGCCCAAAAGATAACAGAGGAGATTCAGAAGAATTATGTATTACATGAAACAAATTATATTGCGTACGATTTATTGCATGAAAGCTCTGTATACAAAGAAAAATATTCCGAAGAAGCGCTAGAACATTTCAAAAAAAGAATGGAGACGAGTATAGATGTGAATGATAAGGTTTTGTTTAAAAATTTCTTATTAATGTATGCTAATCCCGTTGTTAACAAGTTTAAATTAATGGATTATGCTTAAGAAAAAAGTAATTTCAAATTCGATAGGAAATCTTACGGATGCTAGATACTTTGCAGGATGGATGGTAGATTATTTTATCTTTTCGATTGATCCAAAATCTGAATTTTACTTGAGTCCGCAAGATATTGGTACGATGCAAAGCTGGGTAGAAGGACCACAATTTTATTTGGATTATACCGAAGAAATAGGGAACAATCCAGAGAAGTATTTAGTTGATTTAAATTGTACGGGGATATATATTCCGTATGAAGAGCGAGGACAATTATCGAGTTATGATGTTAATGTAATATATGGACTGAAGGAAGGAGATCTCGAAGCATATATTTCATATAATAAGGAAGAAGTTGGAGTATTAAGAACGGAGAAGCGCATAGAGGATTGGGAAGAGTGGGTTAAGGAAAAAGGTGCTCTTGATTTATATTATGAAATTCAAAATCAAGAGATTTCGGAGTGGGGGCTACTTGAAAGTTCATTCGGGGGATTTATGGTACATGGCAGTGCTGAGGAAAAAGTGGGATATAAATCTTATGATGAATTAGATGAAATATTCGAGCTACTTCAGGATTTTTAAAATTATTTGAATTTATCAATCCAACCAAATTGGGACTGGATGATGTTTTCTTTTTCCTTTCTTAAAAAGTCAAGATAAGCCTCAGCAATAGGAGATAATTTTTTATTTCTTAACCATATCAATCTCCAATAAGTGACAATGGGTAATTTAGGTGAATTCACAATGAAAAGTTCTTTATTCTGTAATTGGTTTTTAATTCCAATAAGTGGAATAATAGAATAACCCAAATTAGAGATTACAGCTTGCTTAACTGCTTCATTTGAAGTAAGTTCTATACTTTTTCGTTGATTCGAATTCCCAAAATAGTTATCCATAGCCATTCTAGTAGCAGATCCTTTTTCTCTATAAAGTAAAGGTTTAGTTTTATCTAATTTTTCAGTACTACTAACCATGAATAATTTATTCTCAAGTAGTATTTCTTCATCCGCATCGATTTCCTCTGGTACTACAGAAACAAGTGCAAAGTCAACTTCATTGTTTTTTAGACTTTGAATAACTGCTGTCTTGTTCGAAACATCCAATGTGAGATCGATACCTGGATATGCATTAATGAACTCACTTAGAAAATAAGGCATTACATATTTTCCTGTTGAAGCAGAAGAAATCTTTAAACTGCCTGTTAACAGCCCTTCATATTCTTTAGTCTTGTACTTTAAAGTTTCTACCTCTTTAATCACGTTTTCAGCAATTTCAGCAATACTCTTTCCAAAATCAGTCAGAACTATTTTCTTCCCTACTTTTTCTGTCAATGGAATCCCAAACTGCGATTGAAAGTTCTTTAGTTGAATTGACAACGCTGGTTGTGTCATAAACATGATTTCAGCAGCTCTCGTAATATTCTGTTGTCTTGAAACTTCTAAAAAAATATTAAGCTGGTGGAGTGTAAAATTCATAAGCAAGATCTAATGGTTATCGAACATAGACCTATAACCATAAAAATTATTTATGGTTCACATAAGATATATATATTTTAATATATGGAATAATGAAGCCAACTTTGTGATAAAAAAGAAAATATGTTTGGAATTTATTCTAATGGAAAACAATCTGAAAGGCTAGACGACAATGCAAAAAAAATGAGAGACAAGAGAGTGTTAAATAATTCTCTGGACCTTATAAAAATGATTTCTGTAGTAGCGATTTTAGCAGCATGGAATTACTTGTGTATTATTTACATGCCAAGTTTCACATCTTTTGCTTTAACTAGTTCAGTAATTATAATCTGTCTTTTATTCATTAATTCTTCAAAGGAAAACAAAATAATTAAAGCATGATTTATTCAAACAAAACAAGCGATAATGTAGTAGAAAATAGATCTACTAAAACTAAAATTGCAGTTGCGCATGGTGATGGTATAGGACCTGAGATTATGAAAGCAACTCTTAAAATTTTAGAGGCTGCAAAAGCAAACATAGAAATAGATGAAATAGAACTTGGTGAAAAAGTTTATTTAAGTGGAAGTACTGCTGGGATTAATAAGTCAGCTTGGGACACGATTAGAAAAAACAAAATAATATTAAAAGCTCCTATCACTACACCTCAAGGTAAAGGATATAAAAGCTTAAATGTTACTTTAAGAAAAACACTAGCATTATTCTCGAATGTTCGTCCAGTAATAGCCCTTGACCCGTTTATAGAAACTGGACATCCTAAAATGGATGTTGTCATTATCAGAGAGAATGAAGAAGATTTATATGCGGGTATCGAACATCAACAAACGCAAGAAGTTGTTCAATGTTTGAAGCTAATCACAAAACCTGGATCTGAGAATATTATAAGATATGCTTTCGAATATGCAAAAGCTCACAATAGGAAAAAAGTGACTTGCATGGTGAAGGATAACATTATGAAATTAACTGATGGTTTATTTCATAATACTTTTAAAGAAATTGCAAAGGAATATCCTTCAATTGAAAGTAATTCTCAAATTATAGATATAGGGTCTGCAAGATTAGCTGCAAAGCCTGAAAATTATGATGTTGTTGTAACTTCAAATTTATACGGAGATATTATCTCTGACATCGTTGCAGAAATTTCAGGTTCCGTAGGTTTAGCTGGTTCAGCTAATATAGGAAAGAAAGTTGCAATGTTTGAAGCAATACATGGTTCTGCACCTGACATAGCAGGTCAAAACATTGCTAATCCATCTGGATTAATAAATGCAGCTGTTATGATGTTAGCTCATATTGGTCAAAAAGATGTTGCCGAAAACATAAAGAACGCATGGTTAGCAACTATCGAAGATGGTATCCATACATCGGATATTTTCAATGAAGACTGGAGTAAAAAACACGTAGGTACAGACGAGTTTGCAGATGCAATTATTGAAAGACTCGGTTCTCATCCAAAAGTTCTTGCTCCTAGCACATTGTCAAAAAGTTCTAGTGAAATTAAGTTTTTTGATTACAAAAGAGTTCAAAAAACTAAAGAGCTTGTGGGTGTAGATGTATTCTTAGATTGGCAAGAATCTAATCCTGAAAAACTTGGTAATATGCTAAGTGAATTAAAAGGAACTGGTATGGTTCTTAAAATGATCACAAATAGAGGAGTTAAAGTTTATCCAAATGGATTCGATGAGACTTTCTCAACTGATCACTGGAGATGTAGATTCGTTTCAGATAAATCAGATATAAAAGCAAAAGTGCTAGAATATAAAACAGTTGATAAAAAAGAAATTATAACACTACTAACTGCTTTACTAGATAATAATTTCGACGTAATAAAAACTGAAAATCTTTATAATTTCGATGGGAAAAGAGGTTTTTCATTAGGTCAAGGAGAATAAAATAAAAATTAAAAAAATTAAAAAAACATAATTATGATAATTTCAGTATCAAATACACTAAATCACGAAGTAAACTCTAACAAAAGAGCTAAAATGTCCAACGAAGAGATTGAGCAATTAGTAATGAAGTCAATTGAAAAATTAGGACTCCAGAAAGAAGATGTTAAATGGAATGAACAAGGTCAATTAGAATTATGCAAGTCGAATAGCCTTAAACTCCATAGTTTAACATTACAAATGGAAAAACTTGGTTTGAACTTGAAAATGACTAAGCAAACTTTAATTGATATTTATTAAATAAAATTTAGTTAGTTAGTTTTTAAAGGGTCAAGGTTAATAACCTTGGCCCTTTATTTTGTCATCATAAAAATTAGAAAGCTTAAGCACTATTATAAGCTTATTATTAGCAGGTAAACGTCTTATTCTATTCTACCAATAATTAATCTTATCTGTCCCATATGGTTCGCTTGATGCTCCATAACATGATACCAGGCCCAATGATTATTCATGGTTGAATTCTTTACATTAGATTTAAACCATCTATCGTCTTTAGTTTTAAGCAAACGTAACGTTTCCTCCCTTACTTCATCCCATATTTCTAAATAATAAGAAATCGGCTTTCCTACTAAATCCTCTCTACCTAGCTCTCCCAAATCCATTGCACTGCTCCATTTTTCTT
>CAZMKA010000050.1:0-20427 GCA_964566605.1 uncultured Saprospiraceae bacterium
GAATCTGGTCCCCAATTCGAATTAGCAAAAGAAGGAACTGTAGTAGTTGGGCAATTAATGTATTCGAACGATGGCTATTCAATAAAGTTAGATGGAATTTCTAAAATTGCAGGTAGGCCACATTACGTTGTTATTGTAAATAAGCCCGGAGATTCTAGTGTTACAGAATACTATGATACAGAAACTAATTTATTGACTCGCTCTGTAGAAACTGCAGAGGCTAATGGACAAACAATAACTGTTTCAAGTGACTTTCAAGATTATGAAGAAGTGAATGGAGTGAAATTCCCTTCTAAGGTTTCTTTGACTGGAATGATGCCTGAAGTAGTCGTTTTAATGAAAAAAGAAATTTCACTAAATACAGGTCTTTCAGACGATGATTTTAAATAGAAAAGCTGGTATTATTCCCTGGAGTAAATATCTCTTGGTACATTAACTATAAACTAAAAAAGCTAGAAGTCACTTCTAGCTTTTTTTATTTAAACACTAATCATCTATTATGAAATGGTATAAGATTGATACGAATCATTCAATGACATTAATCTAATTCCTCGAAATACCCAGTATCTAAATTCTTCCTTACATTATTCCATTTAAAATAGCGGCCATTCATACAAACGTAGACTCCAGGGGCAAGTGTTTGGACAAATGCTAACGATGCACCAAGGTTAAAGAATCCATCGGATGAAGTACCAAAAGCATATGGAATCATGGCGCCTGTAAGAATGATTGTTTTCTCCTTCAAATTATCCTCTTTAGCAAGTTGAACAGCAGTTTGAACCATTTTATCCGTTCCATGAGTTATAATAATTTTATGGGTTTTAGCCATCTTACAATTATGGACGATTATCTCTCTATCAGCATCAGTCATTTCAAGCGAATCAACCATCATAAGTGTTTTGATATCGATATTTAAAGTTGATCTCCCTCTATCAAACATTTTACTAAGATGTGTGTCTTTGAAATATAATTCCCCTGTGATGAAATCATAATCTTTATCGAAAGTTCCACCTGTAACATAAAGCTGAATAAATTTTGCCATACCAATTATTTAAGACAAAAGTATGTAATGGATTAGTAATCAACTAATACATTCGTCAATAAGATTAATATTTTATTATATGATAATTTATCATAATGTGTTTAAACATACATATTATTTAAATAATTAATATTAACTTTGCTGAACCTCTGTACCTTTTAAAGAAATTGAGTAATTTATGAGAAATCTATTATTAAGCTTAGGTATAATTTTATTTATGTCTTTTGGGCTTCAAGCCCAAAACCCCAATTATAAGTCTGGTATAACATTCAAAAAATTGTTTTTGGATTATCAATCTCAGAATGGTGGCGAATTAGCTGCTCTTAGAAAGTATCATTCAGGATATGAGATTGGTTTTAATTATAATTTATCTCAGGCACTAAATCTAGTGGTGCCTATTCACGTGGGTGTTCCATCAAGTCATATTGGTATAGAAGATTATCACAAAACTATTTTTGGTGCTGGTGCTCATATCCAATACCAGTTTTTTAACGATAAAAGTTTTATTACTCCATATTTAGTTGGAGGATTAAGTGGCGTAAATGAAAATGAAGGTGCTTTTAATCTTCAAGCTCCCGTGGGATTTGGTTTAAACTTTAAAGTATTTCCTAGAGGTATGATAAATTGGGAATCAACTTATAGAAAGTCATTTACTGCAGATAGAGATAATTTTCAACATGGTATTGGTTTTCTTTACTTGTTTGGTCAAGGAATGGATGAGAAGGATGATATTTCAAGAGTTGAAAATGATAGTGATAATGATGGATTAAGTGATGAACTTGATCTTTGTCCTCAAGTTGCTGGTCCTATCGAGTTAAAAGGATGTCCTGATAGTGATGGTGATGGAGTCGCTGACTATGAAGATGCTTGTCCTTCTTATGCTGGACTAATTACTCTTAATGGATGCCCTGACAGTGATGGTGATGGTGTAAGTGATAAAGATGATGAATGCCCTAATCTTGCAGGTTTAATAGAGAATAAAGGTTGTCCTAGTTCCGATCGTGATAATGATGGTGTGGATGACTCCAAAGATAAATGTCCTGACTTAGCTGGTGTCGCAAGTAATGATGGGTGTCCAATTCTTGATGCTGATAATGATGGAATAAGCGATTCTGAAGATAAATGTCCAAATAATGCTGGTCCTGCATCTACAAATGGTTGTCCTGATTCAGATAGAGATGGGGTAGCAGATTTTGCTGACAAATGCCCTAATAGACCAGGAATCGCAGCATATGGAGGTTGTCCTGATACTGATGGGGATGGGATTGACGATACAAGAGATAATTGTCCAAATAGTGCTGGTTCTGTTGCAAATAATGGTTGTCCAGAAATATCTGCTGCAGATAGAGAAACACTTGAATTGGCAATGAGAGCTGTTCAATTCGAAACAGGAAGCGCTACCTTGAAGTCTGAATCTTCAAGAATCCTATCTCAAATTGGTGAGATCATGAATCGTTACCCTGATTTTAATTTATCAATTAGTGGACATACAGATAATACAGGTTCTGCATCTAACAATCAGAGATTGTCGGAAAAAAGAGCTCAATCATGTTATGATTACTTAGCAAGAGCAGGTGTCTCTACAAGTAGAATGAACTATTCAGGTTACGGGGAATCTCGTCCTATAGCAGATAATAATACATTAAGAGGAAAAGCCCTTAATAGAAGGGTAGAATTCAACTTAATTCCAAGATAGGAGCTTTAGATTTGTAAAAGGGGCTGTTTGTAATGAACAGCCCCTTTTTTATTTCTTTAATCTAAATCCCCGAATACACTTTGTAATACCAAATCTGCTTTAGAATTTCACATATTTTCAAGTTTATAAAGCTACTACTTCGTTATAAATACTCATGATAGCTAATGCTATCCTTGCTTTTTCTGCCTAGTACTTGATTTAATAATTCTTGAAACTAAAGTTAAACCTTAAAACAGAATTGGTATAATTTCATATTATTGTATTATTAAACTTATGTAAATAATTTATTTTTGATTTTGGCACTTCGTAATTTTAATCTATTGATTTAGCTTTAATTGTAAAGCGGATCTTTCTTTAGTATTGCCACATCAAAACGAAGGTTATGTGATTTCATTATAATGATTAAAACAAGTGCATTACACTTGTTTTAATATGTTGAATCAAATGAATTAAATAAGTTTTAACTATTTAATATTGAACTTATGAGAAGTCTTTTTCTTTATTTAGCCGGATTATTTTTAATCCTTAGCTGTCAAACAAAAACGAACGAAAATCAAATGTCGGAAATACAAAATAAGGTAAATGCTATAGAAGCACCTATCGCCAAAAAAGTAAAACTAGTTCATTCTAAGCATGGTGATGAAAGAATAGATAATTATTACTGGATGAAGTTATCTGACGAGCAAAAAAATGCAGAAACTCCCGACTCCGCAACTCAAGAAGTAGTTGACTACTTGAATGCAGAAAATGATTACACTGAAAAGGCAATGGCACATTTACAGTCTTTTGAAGAAAAACTTTTTCAAGAGATAAAAGGACGAATTAAAGAAACGGACATGAGTGTGCCATATAAAGAAAATGGCTATTATTATATCACAAGGTATGAAGAAGGAAAAGAATATCCAATCTACAGCAGAAAGAAAGGTAATCTTGACGCTGAAGAAGAAATTTTGTTGAATGTGAATGTATTGGCTGAAGGGCATGAATTCTATAATATAGGAGGAAGATCCATCAGCCCAAATAATAAAATCCTTGCTTTTGGCGAAGATAACTTGAGTAGAAGAATCTATACGCTCAAGTTTAAAAACCTAGAAACTGGTAAAATGCTTGAAGATGTAATACCAGCAACTTCTGGATCAGCAGTTTGGGCAAACGATAACAAAACATTGTTCTATTCAGTAAAAGATCCCGTTTCTCTACGATCTTATAAAATATTTAAACACACTTTGGGGACACCCGCAACTGAAGACAAAGAAGTATTTCACGAAAAAGATGATACATATATAGCTTACGTTTACAAAACTAAGTCCAAAGATTACGTCGTAATTGGTTCTTATGCAACTGTTTCACAAGAATTAAGAGTCCTTGATGCGAATAAACCCAACGGGGAATTTAAAGTGTTTACTCCTAGAGAAAGAGGACTGGAATATAACATATCTCATTATGGAGATCAATGGTTCATTAAAACAAATAAAGATGGAGCAAAGAACTTTAAATTAATGAAAACTCCTGTAAACGCTACGACGAAAGAGAATTGGACAGATGAGATAGCACATAGAGATGATGTGCTTCTTGAAGGAGTTGAAATGTTTAAGAACTTTATGGTTTTAAGTGAGCGAATTGATGGAATTACGAAGTTAAGAGTATTATCTGATCGAAATAAAATTGATCGCTACATTGATTTTGGTGAGGCTGCAAGTTTAATGTACACTTCTATAAATCCAGATTTTGACACTGATGTGCTTAGGTTAGGTTACACGTCATTAACTACTCCAAATTCTACGTTTGACTACAATATGTCAACTGAAGAAAAGGAGCTCTTAAAACAGCAAGAAGTAATAGGAGACTTTAGCTCTTCAGATTATAGAAGTGAGCGTATAAAAGTTAAAGCAAGAGATGGAGCTATGGTTCCAGTTAGTCTTGTCTATCATAAAGACACGAAAATTGATGGTACCGCGCCTTGCTTGTTATATGCATATGGTTCGTATGGAAGTTCAATGGATCCCTATTTCTCAAGCGTTCGATTAAGCTTGCTGGATCGTGGATTCGTTTATGCAATCGCCCATATACGTGGAGGAGAAGAGATGGGAAGACATTGGTATGAAGATGGAAAGCTGCTTAATAAAATGAATACGTTCAATGATTTTGTAGATTGTGGAAAGTATTTAATTGCTAATAATTACAGTGATAATGATAATTTATTCGCTATGGGTGGAAGTGCAGGAGGCCTGCTAATGGGAGCAGCAATTAATCAAGCTCCAGACTTATGGAAAGGTGCAGTAGCTCAAGTTCCTTTCGTCGATGTTGTAACAACTATGCTTGATGAATCAATACCTTTGACTACAGGAGAATATGATGAATGGGGAAATCCCAATGAAGAAAAGTACTATAATTATATGAAGTCTTATTCACCATATGATAATGTTGTAGAGCAAGATTATCCAGCTTTATTAGTTACAACTGGTTATTTTGATTCTCAAGTTCAATATTGGGAACCTGCTAAATGGGTAGCTAAGTTAAGAGATCTAAAAACAGATGATAATCCACTATTATTTAAAACAAATATGGGTGCAGGTCATGGTGGAGCTAGTGGAAGATTCGAAAGATTTAAGGAAATTGCTACTGAATATGCTTTCCTTTGTGACTTGTCGAACAAAGTGGATAAAGATTTAGACTAACTTTAAACCTTCATGAAAAACAGTATTTCTTACAAATATATTTTTGCACTAGCATTACCAATTATTTTTGGTAGTGCTGTTCAGAATATTATTGCGGTAACAGATTCTGTTTTTCTGTATCATTATAACGAACTTGATTTTCAAGCAATAAGTATTGCTAGTGTTCTTTACCTTATTGTCTCTGCAATAGGCTTTGGTTTTTCTCGTGGTGGACAAATTATTATCGCAAGATATAAAGGTGCAAATAACATAGGAGGTATAAAAAAGGCTTTTTACTCTCTTGTGATATTCGAGCTTTTTCTAGCTTCTTTTATGTTTTTCCTACTACAATTATTTCCCGCTCAAATACTGGGATTAGTTGTTGATGACCCTATTCTTCTGGAAAAAGGTGTGGAATACATCTTATTTAGGAGTTACGGTGTGTTCTTTAGTTATGTAGGAGTTGCACTTATTGCTTATTATACAGGGATCACAAAGCCCGCTTTTATAGTTGTAGATACATTAGTATTGTTAATTGTCAACTTAGTTTTTAATTATGTTTTGATATTTGGAAATTGGGGCTTTGAAGCAATGGGTATGGCAGGTGCAGGTTTAGCAAGTTCTATCGCTGAATTCGCTGCATTTATAACCTTTATTGTTTACATGCTACTAGAGAGAAACCCAGTAGTCCCTAAAATTTTCTCAAAGCCGGTTCTTGAAGTTGCTTATTTCAAAGATATTTATAAGATTTCAATTAACATTGTTCTTCAAGTGATTGTGAGCTTAGGGTCGTACCTTATATTTTTTGGAATTATAGAGAATTTAGGGAGATACGAATTAGGTGTTTCTAACTTGATAAGACTACTTTATTTACTTTTATCGGTTCCTTCTTGGGGCTTTGCATCTGCAATGAATACGATTAGTAGTAACTTATGTGGAGCTGATAATTTGAATGAAATTATTCCAGTTACACATCGTGTGGCAATTCTAAACGTGGGATTAACAATGCTGTTGTCGATACCCATTTTAGTTTTTCCAGAACAATTGCTTTATCCTCTTTTTGGTAAACAAGATATGAGCTTAATACAGAATTCTCAGCCTATGTTTTATATGCTAATCGTAATAATGTTTTTATTCTCTTTGGGGTCAATATATTTTGATAGTATTATAGGATTAGGAAAGACTAGATGGGGTTTTTACGTGAAATTATGCACTTCAGTAAGTTATCTTTTACTTCTCTATTATATCGTAGAATACACAGGATATGGTTTAAAAATGGCATGGGCAACAGAAATTTTCTATTGGATATTAATTATTGCGTTCTCTTACCACTTTCTATTTATACGCAAATGGAAGAATTCGGTTCAAATTTTATCTACTTAGATTTCGATTTCTTTTTGTAATTACTCTTGGTCTTTGCGCGAGGAGCATCTATCTTAACATTAGATGAATCAAGCCTTACTTCAGTAACAATTTCTGAAATCATCGACTTCATTTCATTAATAAATAGTGCTGGATTGTAGTTTCGCTTTTCGATATCTCTTAATTTCTTTTCCCATTGTCCTGTTAATTCAGGTGATTTAAGAAGATCGTTTTTAATTACGGAAATTAACTGGATACCGGTTTGGGTAGGGTGTATGTTTTTCGCTTTTCGAACTAAATAATTTCTCTTGAATAAGATTTCAATTATAGCAGCTCTTGTAGAAGGTCTACCTATTCCGTTTTCCTTCATCATATCCCTTAATTCATCATCATCCACTTGTTTTCCTGCAGTTTCCATAGCACGTAATAACGTCGCTTCTGTATAGGGTTTTGGTGCTTGTGTCTTTTTAGTTAATACTTTAGGATTATGCGGTCCTGATTCTCCTTTTTCAAAACTAGTAATCATTTTCTCCCCATCTTTTTTATCCGCAACTTTAATTACGTTTCTCCAGCCTAATTCCACAATTTCTTTCCCGTTTGCATAAAACGATTCTTTATCTATTAAAGCTTTTACATTCGTTTTAGAAACAATGCATTCAGGGTAGAAATTCGCGATAAATCTTCTTGTTATTGCATCGTAAACTTTATGTTCTGTTGAGGAAGCTTTATTAATTTCAGCTGAGAAGTTCGCCGTTTTACCAGTTGGTATTATTGCATGGTGATCAGTTACTTTTTTATCATTAAATACCCGTGAGCTTTTTTTTATGGCTTTCGCCAAAAGGGGTTGTGTTAAATTTGCGTATGGCTTTAAACCCCTCAGTATTTTTGGTATCTCTTTGTATTGATCTGTAGGAAGGTAAGTTGTGTCAACTCTTGGATAACTTACTAGTTTCTTTTCATATAAACTTTGTACGACTTTTAATGTCATTTCGGCTTTAAGCCCAAATCTTTTGTTGCAATAAACTTGAAGGGATGTAAGGTCAAATAGCTTCGGCGCATATTCTTTTCCTGGTTTTCTTGTGAAATCAGTAATGCTTAAGGGTTTGTCTTTTATATGATTAAAGACATTTTCAGCTTTATGTAATTCTGTAAACCTTCCCTTTTTATATTTGAATGTTGTTTTTTTAAATAATGTTTCTATTTCCCAAAAGGGTTCAGAAACAAACTGCTCTATTTCATGATGTCGCTTTACGATCATTGCTAGTGTTGGGGTTTGGACTCTACCGATTGATAGAACTGTACCAAATGTTCCATATTTCATAGTGTAAAGTCGAGTCGCATTCATTCCCAGTACCCAGTCTCCTATAGCTCTGCACATTCCAGCATAATATAGAAAGTCAAAGTCTGATCCATCTTTTAAATTTTTAAAACCATGTTTCATGGCTTCTGAAGTCAAACTCGATATCCATAATCTTTTTACGGGTTTTTTATTGTTTGCTTCTTTTAAAACCCAGCGCTGTATTAGCTCTCCTTCTTGACCTGCATCACCGCAGTTTATAATCATATCAGCTTGCTTAACGAGCTTTTTGATTACATTGAATTGTTTTTTTATGCCTTTGTCATTCTTTACCTTAGTATGAAATTTTTCAGGTAACATAGGTAAATCATCTAATCTCCATTTTCCCCATTGTTCTTTATAATCTTTGGGTTCTTGGAGTGAACAAAGATGTCCGAAAGTCCATGTTACACAATAATTACTACCTTCAAAATACCCATCTTTCCTATTTTTAAGTTGGAGTAAATTAGCTATCTCTCTAGCAACTGATGGTTTTTCAGCAATACATAATTTCATACTGTAAATCTATAGTTTAAAGTTCTTAATTCTTTACAGTATGCATGATTATTGTTTTTTTATTTGATTTATGTTTTGGACGAATGTTTATTTGCCTTCTTAATTTTACTTTGTTTTCCACAATGTTGAAAGATTTGCAACAAATGTGTTGAAAACTCATCAAGAGGCAACACTAGTGTGGAAAACTTTTTTAAAAAAATCGTCCATGACGCCGTACATTTGCGGGCTATGCGCTTACTATCGTTAGAAATAAAAGGCTTTAAATCGTTCGCTCGCGAAACTATCGTTCACTTCAATGAGAACGTTACTGGTATCGTTGGCCCCAACGGTTCCGGTAAATCAAATATCATTGATGCCATTCGTTGGGTATTGGGTGAACAGAAGTCAAGAGAACTGCGTCTTGAGAAAATGCAAGATGTCATTTTTAATGGTACTAAGAAAAGAAAAAAGTCTGGAGCTGCTGAAGTTTCTATAACCTTTGAAAATAGTAAAGGTATTCTTCCTTCTGAATATAATATCGTAAAAGTAACAAGAACGCTTTATCGCAGTGGTGATTCTGAATACAAGTTAAATGATGTTCTTTGCAGATTAAAAGATATAAAAAATCTTTTAGTTGATACGGGAATAGGATCGAATTCATATGCTATTATAGAACTCGGAATGGTTGATGCAATTCTTCAAGACAAGGAGAATTCCAGAAGAAAAATGTTCGAACAAGCGGCTGGAATATCGAAATATAAGACTCGTAAAAAAGAAACACTTTCTAAGCTTTCACTTACACAAACAGATCTTGATAGAGTAGAGGACTTGCTTTTCGAAATAAAGTCGAATCTTAAAGGTCTTGAGAAACAAGCTAGACGAGCTAAGAAGTATTTGGATATTAAACAGAAATACAAAGAATTAAGCCTTGTTTTCTATTCCGCTAAAAGATCGCTTCTTCGTGATGAATATATGAAGATTGAAAAAGAAATCGTTCAGTTGAACGTAAAATACAATGATCTTCGTGCACGCATTAATCTCAAAGAAGCTGCTTTAGAAAAACAGAAATTGAAGAATATTAACGATGAAAAGCAGTTGTCGTTATTCCAACAAAAAATTTCTTCTATTACTGACGAGATTAGGAGAAAGGAAAGTAGAAAAGAAATACTACAAAAAGAGATTTCATTCAGTGATGAAAAGTTGAGTGGGCTAGAGAGAAGAGTGAAAGACTTAACAGAGAAGTTAAATGCACTTAAGCTTAGTAAATCAAAAGTAGAAGATTCAATAGTTGCAGAAAATGTACTTTTTGAAGAATTGCGTTCTATTTATCAAAAATACCAAGGAGTTCAGGATGAACTGAAGTCGAAATACGAAAGAAATAAGGCAACTGTAGAGCAAAAGGCTAAAGAAAAGCTAGAATGGGAAAAACAGTTGTTGGCATTGGAAAAGGAACATGCAATCAGCACGAATAAAATCCAACAAGCTGAAAATACTATCAATTATTTGTCCGAAAGAGATAATGAATTGATAAATAAACAAAAAGAAAACGGACAAATTTTGGGTTCAACCCAACAAACTGTCAAAAGTATAGAAGAGCAATTAGCTAATTTGCGCGAAGAAGATTCCAAGAGAAAAGCTAATTTATCAGAAATTGATACAGACTTAGAAAACAAAAGAACATTACATAGAAATGCTCAACGTGTAGTTGATGTAAAGAAAAATGAGATCTCACTTTTAGAGAGTATTATTAATAAGTACGAGGGGTATTCTGAGTCAATTAAGTTCCTTCAAAAAGAATGGAAGAACGAAAAAGTCTTATTAAGTGATATCATATCTTGTGATGAAAAAGATAAAGCTGTTATCGAACTTGTTTTAGGTGATTATCTCGATTATTTCGTAGTTGACACATTTGAAGAAGCAGTAAATGCAGTTGATTTATTAGTCGACAAAAAAAGAGGTAAAGCCAAGTTTTTTGTTCTGGAACACATTCCTGCACTAGAAAAGAATAACGTTGAACTTGATAGTGTTGTAGGTAAATTAACTTTTGATAAAAAGTATAAAAAGTTAATTGAATACATTCTATATGACATATACATCGTAACAGATAACAAGTCAATAGATAAGTCCTTGCTAGTTCACGGTCTTGCCAATGAAGATGGTACTTTTCTCGTGAAAAATGGACAAATTTTGGGCGGAAGCCAATCACAGTTTGACTCAAATAAAATCGGTCGGAAAGCTAAACTCGATAAGTTGAAAGCTAAACTTATCAAGTTGCAAAACGATGAGCAAAGCATAAGAGAAGATATAAAGTCACTTGAAAAAAGGAAAATCGAATGGAAAGAAAGAAATTTCCAAAACGAAATCAATAAGCTTCAAGGGCAACTCAACGAAAAAAATAGAGTGCTCTTTAAATTACAAGCAGATCAAGAAAGTTTGGATAAACAGATTGAAGACCAATCTCAAAATCTTACTTCTCAAAAAGAGAATATTAAAACCAATAAAGCTAAGCTAACTCAACTTGAAGCTGATAAAGAAAAGATCAGTGATATCTTGAAGGAATATTCTCCAGCTGAAGGTGAAAGTTCAGCTCTTACCCAACTTACCGAAGAGTTATCTTTAAAGGCAAAGGAAACGAATGATGCTAATATCAATATGATTCGTCAGCAGAATAGAATGGAAACATTGAATACTGAACTGAAAGTAATAGAAGAAAAATTTAAAGAAACTACCGCTGAGCTTAATGCAGTAACAACCGGCATAGAAAGAGAAAAGTCAAAGGAAATTTCCCGTCAATCAGAATTAAGAAAAATCAAAACTGAATTAAGTAGCGATTACGAAAAAAGAAAAGCTGAAAAAGCTGACCTTGGAGGAATTGAGCTTTCCTACTTTGAAGAGAAGGAGAAAATAAATAACGAAGAGAATACTTTACGTACTTGGAACAAAGAATTTACAGAAATTCAAGGTCAAGTTAATCGTAAAAAAGATAAATCCACAGATATAAAATTCAAGCTTCAAGGGATCAAACAACGAGTTAATATTGAATTTAACGAGCATATCGATAAAGTAGAAGTAGAAATTCCTGAAGGATTTTCAATTGATGAACAAGAAATTCAAATAGATAAACTTCAGAATCGTTTGGCAAATTTCGGGGAAATAAACCCTATGGCTGTTGAGGCTTACAACGAAATGGAAGAGCGATTGAAAAATATTCAAGTTCAACGTGATGATATTCTTGAAGCGAAAGAGCAATTGATTAAGACCATGAAGGAGATAGAGACGACTGCAACCACATTGTTTTTAGAAGCGTTCGAAAAAATAAGAGGCCATTTCATAACCGTATTTAGGTCGTTATTTACTCAAGATGATAATTGTGATTTGATATTACTTGATCCTGAAAATCCATTAAGTAGTGGCATCGAAATTATTGCAAAGCCAAAAGGAAAAAGGCCACAATCGCTTTCACAATTGAGTGGAGGTGAAAAAACGCTTACAGCCTCAGCTTTACTTTTTAGTCTTTATCTTTTAAAGCCAGCGCCATTCTGTATTTTCGATGAAGTTGATGCACCTTTGGATGACCATAATGTTCAGAAATTTACGAATATAATAAGAGCATTCTCACATGATTCACAATTCTTGGTAGTAACTCATAATAAAGCAACAATGGCTGAGCTTGATGTTTTATATGGAGTTTACATGGAAGAGAAAGGTGTAAGTGGAGTAAGTCAAGTTGATTTCAGGAATTACGAACATAATACTGTGATGACAGAAGCTGTAAACTAAAAAATGCAGCTCTGATTGAACAGAGCTGCATGTTTGGTTTTAACAGAGACGATTACATCGTCATGATATGTTTTGCAAATACTATGCCATTTAATTTTTTTATATCATTTCTCTTTTATCGGCTAATGGTATTACATCTATTTTTAATTTATATTTGTGCCTTAATTTTCACTTATGAATGATTCTCATAAATACGCGGCTAGAGGAGTTTCCGCAACTAAAGACGATGTGCATAAAGCTATTGCACACTTAGATAAGGGTTTATACCCAAAGGCTTTTTGTAAAATTATGCCAGACTATGTTGCAGGAGATAAAGACTATTGTAATATAATGCATGCTGATACTGCTGGAACTAAAGGTAGTCTTGCTTATTTATACTGGAAGGAAACTGGAGATATAAGTGTATGGAGAGGAATTGCTCAAGATGCAATTGTAATGAATGTCGATGATATGGCATGTGTGGGAGCAGTAGATAATATTATTCTTTCATCTACTATTGGTAGGAATTACAAACTGATACCAGGCGCAGTGATTTCTGAAATTATCAATGCATGTAATGATTTTATCGATCTCATGAATGATAACGGTGTTTCTATTACACTTGCTGGTGGTGAAACAGCTGATGTAGGGGATATTGTCCGAACAATAGATGTAGGTTACACAACTTTCGCAAGACTTCCTAGGAAAGAACTTGTTATCAATAATATAAAGCCAGGACAGGTTATCGTAGGATTTGCATCTTTTGGGCAAGCTTCTTATGAAGATTTTTATAACGGTGGAATGGGGTCGAACGGATTAACAAGTGGACGTCATGACGTATTTAGTAAAATGTATGCTGAAAAGTACCCTGAATCATATGACCCCAATGTTGATGCACAATACATCTATTCAGGTTCTAAGAAATTAACTGATCCTTCAATGGTGGAAGGTGTAGATATGGGGAAATTAGTTCTTTCTCCTACAAGAACGTATTTGCCGTTAATAAAAAAAGCTTTATTGAATTGTAAAGACGGCATTCATGGAATGATTCATTGTTCAGGAGGTGCTCAAACTAAAGTGATGAAATTCGTTGATAATGTTCATGTTATCAAAGATGATATGTTTGATATTCCACCGCTTTTCCAACATATTCGTCAAGAATCAAAGACGAGTTTAAAGGAGATGTACCAAGTGTTTAATATGGGGCATCGTTTAGAAATGTATGTTGATGAAGAGGTTGCAGCTGAATTAATTTCTATTAGTAAGTCATTTAATATTGACGCTAAAATTATAGGTAGGGTAGAAGCCTCAACTAAATCTCAACTTACCATAGAGGTAGGAGATGAGAATATTTCGTACGAACATTTTTAATGATTTTTTTGGGCTTTAAGCCCAAAATGTTTCATTGTTATTTTTGCTCATAATGAAAGAATTCATTATTTCATAGGGGGATAATCGCTATATCTTGTCAACAGTTATATAATATAAAAAGTATTCAAATGAAAAATATCTTCAAAATTTTTATTCTTTTATTAATAACAGGTTTTACTTCACTTCAAGCACAAGATCAAGTCTCGAATAGTGCAAACGACGAAAAACTTTTTGTAATTAAAGTGCCAATTGATGCTAGTAATCAAACCGAAATTAACGAATTAAAGAAAGTAAAGGTTGAAGATGTTGTTATTCAAGAAGCGAATGGTCATCTCACACTTCAATATCTAGGAACAGAATTAATAAGCGAAGTAAGTCCTGATTTTGTAGAAGGTATTTCAGTTTATAAAGGTGATAAAGCTAAACAAAGATACCCTAACGGTCCGGCTGGAGGAGTTATTGAGATTGTGGTACTTGATGCTAAATCTTTAAGTAATGTAATCCATTCCATAAAGTCAAACTAGATTAAGATCTAAGCCATTTTAGTTTAGGATACCCCCTAAACTTTGATAAATAGAAGTGCTGCAATTTTGTGGTACTTTTTTTGTTTTAATATGGTTCATAGCATTCATTTGGTGTACCTTTGTATCCGATGAAGTGGAAGAACATATATAGTTTGTTAAGAAAGGACTTCTTAATAGAATGGAAAGAAAAATATGCACTTGGTGCAATAATACTTTTCGTGGTTCTATGTTCATACATCATTTATAAGTCTTTTCAGCAAGTTACTCCGATGAGCTGGAATGTTTTATTTTGGATAATATTTTTATTCGCTGGTATAAATGCTCTTGTAAGAAGTTTTTCTGGTGAATTAAGTCGTCAATATCTTTATATCTATCAACTAGTAAAGCCTGGGGAAATAATTGTAGCCAAGATTATTTATAATACAATAATGTTATGTGCTGTAAGTTTAGCTCTTTTAGTTGCAATGAATGTATTAACGATACAACCTATTCAAGATTATAAATTGTTTTTATTAGCAGTTTTTCTTGGTGGACTTGGTGTTTCTATATGCTTTACTTTTGTGGCAGCTGTATTGGGTCAACAAGCTAATCAGTCTGTATTAATGTCAGTTTTATCTCTTCCGTTAATCATTCCTATACTTCTTTTGTTAATTAAGGTGACGGCAAGTGCACTTTCTATTATTGAAGACACTTCAATAAATTCAGACTTATTACTTTTGGCAGGCATAGATCTTGTATTATTCGGAATAGCAGTAATTATTTACCCATTCTTATGGAAGGTTTAATTTGTATAGAGTAAAAAAATATTTTAGATGAAATCAATGTGGTGGAAAATATTAGCGATAATACTTCTTTTATATGCTTTGTTAGTTGGTATGCTTGTGCCGCTAAAGCCAGGAATTTATAATGTATCTCCATATCTTATTGAATCAGGTAAAAAAGTAACAATTCAGGCTAAACCCTATAATGCTAATCTTGAGATTAAAGATGTAAATGCATACCTAAAAAAAGATTCTACTCGTTTTTTGAAAGCTGGTAATATACGTGTCGAAGGAGATACATATATGATAGATTTTGACATTCCTTCAGCTATGGAAAGTGATTCATCAGTTCAAGCCTTGACTTTGCTTATTTCGGATAAAGAGAATGGAACACTTGTTTATCCTGAGGGCATCCAATTAAAAAAGTCTAAAAATTTGGGTTCAACCCAATGGAGTGCTAATGATATCCCAACATTATATAAAAAAGAAGGATTTTTGTTTCCCTACAGGAATTTATTAATGGAAACAATACGGAATATTTATTATCATGTTTCCTTATGGTTCGCTATGTTCATCCTGTTTTTTGCTGGAATGATATGTAGTATTCTTTACTTGGCGACAAAAAAACTTGATTACGATCACAAAGCATCTTCATTAATATATAGTGGAATATTGTTTGGAATTCTTGGTTTGATTACTGGGAGTTTGTGGGCGAAAGTAACTTGGGGTGCTTACTGGACTAATGATATGAAGTTAAATATGTCTGCAATATCTATGCTTATCTATTTTGCTTATTGGATATTGCGTTCAGGAACAGAAGATATTGAGCGTAAGGCAACTATAAGTTCAGCTTATAATATTTTCGCTTTCGTGACAATCATACCATTAATATTTGTATTACCTAGGATAGCTGATTCTTTACATCCTGGTAATGGAGGAAATCCAGCCTTAGGTGGCGAAGATTTAGATAATACAATGCGGATGATTTTTTACCCTGCTGTAATAGGCTTTACTTTACTAGGAGTATGGCTGGGGCAAATTTTATTGCGTATTAAACGAATAAAAGAAAAAATATTTTTTGATAGAATAGATATGTAAAAAATTATTTTATCTCTTTAGTAAAGCTATCTTTGCTAAACATTTCTTTTTAATGTAGGTTTATTAACTAATTATTTATGAAATATATATTTTGTTTTTGTTTTTTTTTGATGTATATAATTAAAACGAATGCTCAATCAAATTCTAACATTAGTAATGGTAAAATGGATGCTGTAATTTATGTTTTCGCAGCTATTTTGATTGGTGTTTTTATTTATTTATTCACATTAGATAAGAAACTAACTAAACTTGAAAATCAAATTAAAGATGAGCAATAAACAAGACAGGTTTTATGAAAGTGTACTCGCCAATTTTGACAGAGCCGCTGCACATTCAGATTTGCCTTTGGGCCTATTAAGCCAAATTAGAGCATGTAATGCTGTTTATCAGATGCAATTCCCTGTAAAAATAGGGAATAAATATGAAGTGATTCTAGCATATAGAGTTCAACATTCACATCACAGATTACCAACAAAAGGAGGGATAAGATTTTCTTCTGCAGTAAATCAGGAAGAAGTAATGGCATTAGCCTCACTTATGACATATAAGTGTGCTATAGTTGATGTGCCTTTCGGTGGTGCAAAAGGTGGAGTTGCAATTTCTACATCTGAATATGATGAGGAAGCACTTCAAAAAATTACAAGAAGATACACAACTGAACTTGTAAGAAAAAACTTTATAGGTCCTGGTATAGATGTTCCAGCTCCTGATTATGGAACAGGTTCTAGAGAAATGGCTTGGATTCTTGATACTTACAATCAATTGAAGAATGGAGATATTGATGGTCTAGCTTGTGTAACTGGCAAGCCAGTAAATCACGGTGGAATATCAGGAAGAACAGAAGCTACTGGTAGAGGAGTATTTTATGGATTAAGAGAAGCTTTATCATATGAAGATGATATGGCTGAATTAGGACTTACTGCTGGCATGAAAGGAAAGAAACTAGTTATCCAAGGATTAGGTAATGTAGGTTCTTACACTGGTACAATTTGTCAAAAAGAAGGAGGGGCTCTTATTGTAGGTGTTTCGGAAAGAGAAGGTACAATAGAGAATCAAGAAGGAATTGATATTGAAAAATTATTAAGATACAGAAAGCAAAAAGGAACAATCATTGGGTTTCCTGGAACTACGACTCTCAAGGATAGAGATGATTGGGTGGCTATTGATTGTGATATTCTTATACCGGCTGCGCTTGAATCTCAGATTCGAGAAGATAATGCAGGAAGAATAAAAGCAAAAATAATAGGTGAGGCAGCTAACGGGCCTGTAACTGATGTTGCTGAAGAAATACTGACAGAAAAAGGTGTTATCATTATACCTGATATGTATTTAAATGCAGGTGGTGTAACAGTTTCGTATTTCGAATGGTTAAAGAACCTTTCGCACATGAGATTCGGAAGACTTGAAAAAAGATTCGATCAAAATACATATGGAAACATTGTTAATTTGGTAGAGAAAATGACAGGAAAGAGAATTTCTGATAGAGATAAGTCGTTAATCGTAAGAGGTGCAGAAGAAATCGATTTAGTTCGATCAGGATTAGAAGAAACAATGATTAATGCATACTCTGAAATAAGAGGAATTTTCAAAAGACGTAAAAAAATGAAGACTTTAAGAGAGGCTGCATTTTTGTCTGCGCTTAATAAAATAGCAAGTGATTACCTTCAATTAGGAGTATTCCCATAATATTCGGAATAAGCATGTATTTTGCAGTTTTGTAAAATATATGTTAATTGTTTTGCCAATTTGGCGAATATTATTCTAAAAATGCCTTTATTTGTGTCTTTAAAGTTAATCAATATAACTAAGATGCATTTAAAGGCATTTATAATTTCCAAACAACATATTTCCATCTAGGAATCAAAAAAAAAGTAAATGAAACTAGACAAAATTGATTTAAAAATTTTAGAGCAATTGCAATCTAATTCAAAGATAACTAATCTTGATTTATCGAAAAAAATAGGTCTTTCACCTGCGCCTACACTCGAAAGAGTAAAAAAATTAGAACAAACAGGGGTGATAACTTCTTATCATGCTAAGGTAGATCCTGAAGCTCTAGGGCTTAAAGTGAATACGTATGTTCAAGTAAATTTAGCGTGGCAAAAAGAAAAGGCTTTAGAGAATTTCATCGCTAAAGTACACGAAATTGATGAAATCACAGAATGTTATATTATTACAGGTGATGCTGATTTTATTATGAAAATCGTTTGTAAAGATATCGCAGTTTATGAACAACTTCTTTTTAAGAGACTTTCTCAAATTGAAGAAGTTGAAAGAATTAAAACGTTGATGACTTTATCTAAAGTTAAGAAGTCTAAAGTACTTCCATTTAATTACGAAAATGATACTGTAGATGACTAATAAGAAATCTCTCATTTGGGAGATTAGTCATGATCATATTAAAAAAGGCTACTTATTCGGAACAATGCATGTCTCTGGAAAAGTAGCCTTTTCTAATTTTCAACTTGTTTATGATCTAATAGATGCTTGCGATTGCATCGCTACTGAAATTATGCTTGACCATAACACTCAAAGAGAAATGGGTAAGCACATGCATCTTCCTTCGAATACTAGCTTAAAAGAGCTTTTATCAGAAAAGAAAATTGCAAAATATACTAAAGAACTTAATAAGTATTTCGAATTAGATTTCGCAATGTTCGCTAATATAATGCCATTGTTTCTGATTAACTTAATCACTCAGAAATCAATCGTTTCAGAAGAGTCTTTAATGAATCAATCAATGGATTTGGAGTGTTGGCAATACGCAAAAAATAAAGGGTTGAAGCTCGATAGTTTGGAATCTTTAGAAGGTCATATTAATACGCTTTATTCCATTCCTATTGAATATCAACTTAAGGCTCTTAAATCTTCTTTCGCTAATCTTCCCAAATTCAAAAGAAAAGCTTGTAAACTTTTAACTGAATATACGAGTCAAGACATTCATTCGCTATATAAGTCATCTAAAAAATCTTTAGGTGATATAAAGAAAGTACTTTTATACGACAGAAATAGAATAATGGCAGATCGAATTATAGAAATATCTAAACAGCATAAAACTTTCTTTGCTTTTGGGGCAGGTCACTTGTCAGGTGGGAAAGGAGTAATACATCTATTGAAAAAAGAAGGAATAAAAGTCAAGCCCGCTAAAGTATCCAAATTATTGACAACTGTAACTTGAAAACTTTTATCTATCATTTTCTGAAAAAACTCACAATTTAACGCATCATTTTACTGCATAAAGTAGTTTACTACGTGTAATAACTAAATTCTGTGAAATCACATCGCTTTATCACTCAGCTAGTGTTAGTTTTATTTCTAACGATAAGTGCTAATGTCTTATTCGGACAAAAATACAATCTTTCAGGATATATCAAAGATGAATCCAGTGGTGAAACCCTCATAGGTGCTTCTGTTTTCAATAAAGATAATCCTCAAGAAGGAAATATATCAAATGCATATGGTTTCTATTCCTTGTCTCTAGAAAAGGGCACTTATACTATCGTATTCTCATATCTAGGTTTTCAAAATCAACAGTACGAAATTATTCTTGATAAAGATATAGAGCTTGATGTTGAGCTGACAGACGGCGTTTTAATCAATGAAGTAGTTGTTTCAGCTGAAAAAGATGAGGCTAAGAGTAATGTGGAGTCAACAAAAATGGGGACTGTCGATTTACCAGTAGAACAGATAAAGAAGCTTCCTGCACTTATGGGTGAGGTTGATATATTGAAATCTATTCAACTTTTGCCTGGAGTTAATTCGGGCGGTGAAGGGAATTCAGGATTCTATGTTCGAGGAGGAGGCCCTGATCAGAATTTAGTTCTACTCGACGAAGCGTTGGTTTATAATAGTGGGCACCTTTTAGGTTTTTTCTCCGTATTTAATGCTGATGCCATCAAGAATACTACACTAATAAAAGGGGGAATGCCAGCTAATTACGGAGGTAGACTTTCTTCGGTACTAGATGTTCAAATGAAGGAAGGAAATAATAAATACTATGAAGCTGAAGGTGGGATAGGGCTTATATCGTCAAGACTTACTTTTCAAGGGCCGATAATTACGGAGAAAGCCTCATTTATTGTAAGTGCTAGAAGAACATATATCCTTGATTTATTGCAACCATTTTTGAGAGGTGGAAATTTTGAAGGAACGAATTATTATTTCTATGATCTTAATACAAAGTTGAATTGGAAACTTGGTAAAAAAGATAAAATCTTCATTAGTGGATATTTTGGTAGAGACGTGTTGACTTTGAGTCAACCTAATCGAAATTTTGAGTTTAATTTACCTTATGGAAATACAACAATAACAGCGCGATGGAATCAC
>CAZMKA010000051.1:0-20382 GCA_964566605.1 uncultured Saprospiraceae bacterium
TAGAAAAAGATGGCTCTCTTTCTAATATTCATTTAGTCCGAAATTTATCAGGAGGATGTGATGAAGAAGCATTAAGAATTGTTCAAGAAATGAACAACTTACCTGAAAGATGGACACCAGCTAAACGAAAAGGTCGAATTGTAAGATATAGATATTTACTTCCTGTAAAATTTAAACTTGAAGGCTAAAGAATCGGTGAACTGAACCGAATTCAATTACACTTTATCATCCATACCTTTTCATAGATAGGAGGGTAATCCTTTTTAAAAATTTCTTTTACCACTGGAGAAATTTCATATAGATATGCTCCAAATTCATTGGTTGACGAATTGATATAAAACATTTGTTGTAATTGAATCCCTTTAATATCTTCATACAATATAACACGCTGAGCTTGCTCTTTATCTTGTGTACTTGGCTTCATAAATGAAAGTCCATCTTCTTGATTTCTTGTCATACTATTACATCTAGTATTAGCATATATTCTATCATATTTTCCACAATGATATTCAGCATTCATCAAATAATCTTCGAAAAAAGATTCATTTGTTCCTTTGATACATTGAAATGCTTCATTAAAATCTAGCTTCATTTCATTTTTCACTACCCACTTTATTTCTGAATTACTAAAATCTTCTAATGACTTTATAGAATTTATTTCATTTAATTCAATGGTAAATAACTTTCTTATATCGGTATCATTGACATACTCAACAGGCGTTAGTTCAATGACTTTAGTATAAAGCTTGTCTTCATTTTTATTATAAAACCAATATTGCTTCACATAAACGGAATAGAATGAAACCCATCCACACGACCAAATAGGTATCGTAACTTTATCATTCAATGTGTCTAGTTCTATGCCCAACATTATATTTTCAATGGCATCTTTTGATAGTTTTTTTCCTGTTGTAGCTGATTTTACATGAATAGAATCAAGACTGATTACATGACGAATCCATGCGTCTAATTGATTATTTGGAAAAGGTAATTCATCTAAGGTCACATCCATTTTGTGTAATACAGAATGAGCTTTTTGGGGAAAGGACTCAATCTCATGCATTTTATAATCGATGTAAAAACTTTCCCCATCTTCCAAAATGTATTCAAAATTTGTTTCTGCAATCCAAGTGATATTTGGATTTTGAAGCAATTCTTGTAATTGAGCATCCACTTTTACACTAGTAAGAAGTAAGAGAATTAAGAAAGGGCTTATGATATCAATCATATTAATAAAACAGAGATTAATGAAAATTATTATTCTAACTGCATTATGTAGGCATATGAAATTAATATAACCATCTTACAAAAAATATCGATGTAACGCAATGATAGCAACCTTTTCATGATTTAGTAACACTAAAATAAAGTACTAAATCATTTTTCTCTTTCCCTTTGGGCTCGAGCCCAAAAAACCACAAATTTATCATATTAATTTTCCTTCTAAGAGCAATATTTATGATGCAATTTTTACAAAAAATATCGATGTAACGCAATGGTATAAGTCACTTTAGGATTTAGTAACACTAAAACTTATTTCTTTCCTTTTTCTCCTTTGGGCTTTAAGCCCAAAAACATGATAAGATAAATCCTCTTCTCTATTTCTTCAAAATCCTATTATATTTATCTCTCAAATTGTAAATCATGAAAATCAACTTTCTTCGAATTCAGAGCATTAGTATCGGCTTGATGGCTTTTTTTGCCTTAAATATTTTACTACTCTCTAGTTTTACAAATGAAAAAAGAGAATGTGTTTCTGAATATGAAGTTCAGACATTGACAGACACAATTCCAGATAAAGAAAATATAGTGATTGTAGATAGGTCACCTCGATTTCCTGGATGTGAAAATATCTTCTATTCAAAAGAGAAAAAAGAGCACTGTGCACAAAAGAAATTACTTGAATACATTTATGGAAATTTGACTTATCCTGAAGAAGCGATAAAAAATGACACAGAAGGGAAAGTGATAATAACTTTTATAATAGAGAAAGATGGTTCTATAAGCGAAATGGAACTTGTGCAAGATGTTCCGGATGGTTGTGGACAAGCTGCTCTAAATGTTGTTGAAAGCATGAGTAATCTCCCTAAGAAATGGACTCCAGGGAAACACGAAGGCAAACTTGTTCGAGTGTCCTATTCCTTACCAGTTAAATTCAAACTTACAGATTAAAAAGCAAAACTTCCATGTTCAGATTATACACTCCAGTTTTCATTTTGCAGGTCTTTTGTCTGTATCATATCTATTCGAATTCAAAAGATACAAAATGGTATTTCCTCGTCATATTCCTACCGTTTATAGGTTCGATTGTATACCTATACATTCATTTTATGAATCGCCAAAACATAGATAAAGTGGGCGATACATTCCAAAATATATTTTCTTCTGATTCTAAAATCGACAAGCTTCGAAAGCAAGTTGAATTCTCAGGAACAGTGAATAATAAAATTCTTTTAGCTGATGAATATCTACTCAAAGGACATTTTGAAGAAGCTGCTAAGGAATATGAATCTTGTCTCATAGGAGCACATAAAGACGACCCTATTATCCTTATGAAATTAATGCAAGCGGAGTTCCAATTGAAGAATTTCGAAGCTGTAATATTTATAGGAGAAAAGTTGAAAAATGATGCTTCGTTCATAAAATCGAATGACAGAGTTGCTCTTGCATTAGCCTATAATTACCTAGATAAACCAGACTTAGCCATTGCTGAATTTAAACAAATGGATGCAAAATATTCAAACTATTTCCAACGCTATAAATTCGCAGAACTGCTGAATGACATAGGAAATAATAGTGAATCTATGGATTTATTATCGGAATTAGAAAATGAGATTTCACAAATGGATCGCCTCGAACTGCGCTCTAATAAAGAAGAAATTCAGTTAATTAAAAAGGCTTTGAATAGTGGTGGTTTTTGATGGTTAATATTATTTTTTTCCTTTGGGCTTAAGCCCAAAATAAAAACGCCCAGTAAAATCATTTACTAGGCGTTTTTTTATTCAGTTGAAGCTTAAGACTTCGTCTTAATCGAACATCCTACTGCTTTTGTAACCTTAGGATTAATTTCTTCTCCCATCTGCAATGAAATAATTGCATCTTCTAAGAATGTTTCCTCTACTTTGCTCGCATCTCTTGCGCTATCGTCTATTGATCCAATGTACTGAACAACCATGTCTTTATCCAATAGAAATACGTGTGGAGTTTTTGTAGCTCCCCACTTTGGATATACTTTTTGTCCTTCATCTATCAAATACGGAAATGTAAATCCTTTCTCTTTAGCTCTCACCTGCATATTCTCGAAACTATCATCTGGCTTTACCTCTGGATCGTTCGGGTTGATTGCTATTACAGGGTATCCTTGCTTTTTATATTTCTTATCAAGTTCTATGATTCTATCTTCATACATTACAGCATAAGGACAGTGATTACAAGTGAAAATCACAATGTATCCATTTACGTCTGTATAATCCGATAAAGACACCATTTCTCCATCGATATTCTTCAATGAAAAGTCTGCAGCTTTGTCACCTACATCAAATCCGTCAACCTTCTCTACTGGAGGATCAATTGTAAAAGATGCTAAGCCCAAAACAAGGACCATCAGTGCAGAAAAAAGTGTAAATTGTTTCATAATTATCTAATTTAGTTGAGCTCCGCTCGGTTAATATTTATTTATAAATGCTTGAATATCTTCTACTATTTCATCGGTCGAATGATATTCTTTTTCGTAAAAATCTTTATTGTCTTTGGACATAACCAATGTGATTGGTATTGCTCCTGACCAAGATGAATCTATCTTGTCTATCCAGTTATTTGGTTTTGGATCATCGAATAAAATCACTTTTTTCTTAAGACCCTTTTTCTCTATAAAAGGCTTCAATTTCCTATCGAGATTTGTTGCCCAGTCAATACTCACTAACAGAGTAACAACTTCTTTACCTCCATATTCTTCAGCTAAACCTTCGAAATAAGGCAACTCTTTTACACAAGGTCCACACCATGTTGCCCAAAAATTTATGACATAAATTTTATCATCATCAATATTCAAGATATCTGCCTCGAATTCTTCATAAGTTTTGTAAACAGGAATTTCTTGTGTTTGCGCCTGGAACAAGCAACTTATAAAAACTAGTGACAATAGGTATTTCATATTCTTTTTTTAAGACAATAAATAAACGAATAAAAGCATGATTCGGTTCTATTCAAAAAATATTTAAGATTAAATTAGCACTTTATTTAAAATTATAATCTAGTTTTGCACCCATGATAAAAATGAATTTACATACGAACAACTGGTGGTGGTGCAAAATAAATATTTTGTGACCCCCTACTTGTAGTATAAATATAAAGAAGATAATTAAAGTCTTTCCGGGTCATTCGGGAAGACTTTTTTTTTGGCTTAAAGCCAGTAAAATTTGGGTTTAAACCCAAGAAATATAAAGGATGAAGAATAAAATCACAATAACTACTATTAAGGAGGCTTATCTTGCCGACAAGATTACTCCTGTCCAAACCTATCTCCAATTAAGGGATAAATTTAGGATGTGCGCCTTGTTGGAAAGTACAGATTTTCATATTCAAAAAGGTAAATTTAGTTATATCGCTTGCTCTCCTTTGGCTGAGTTTATTGTAGAAAATAATGTAATAAAAGCGACCATTCAAGATAAGGTAAAAACACTAAAATCAAACTCTGTAGATGCAGCTATTCAAGAATTCATGGACATCTTCGAAGCTGTTGCAATTGATGAACCTAGCAGTGGATTATATGGATATGTAGGTTATGATGCAATCCCACACTTTGAAGAAATATCTTTTCGTGAAAAAGAAAAACATGATGTTCCTGATATTCACCTTATTCTATATCGATATGTAATCGCTTTC
This sequence comes from uncultured Saprospiraceae bacterium, assembly GCA_964566605.1. Taxonomy (GTDB): domain Bacteria; phylum Bacteroidota; class Bacteroidia; order Chitinophagales; family Saprospiraceae; genus JAHDFB01. The sequence continues at coordinate 4,885 of CAZMKA010000051.1, forward strand.
GATCATTTTCATCAAAAAGTAATTTTTTATGAAAATTTATTGGATGAAGATTCTTCACAACTTATAAGCTTGGTTGAACAAACTTTCAAAACGGGAAGTATGTATTTTCCATTTGAAATGAATGGTGAAGAATCGAGTAATATGGAAGATCAAGATTTTATAGAGATTGCTGAAAAATGCATTGCCCACTGTCATCGAGGTGATGTCTTTCAAATGGTTCCATCTCGAAGATTTCAACAGAAATTTATAGGTGATGATTTCAATGTTTACAGAGCTTTGAGGGCGATTAACCCATCTCCATATTTATTTTATTTTGACTTTGAAGATTTTCATTTGATGGGATCAAGTCCCGAAACGCAAATCCGAATAAAAGATAATATGGCTCACATTGATCCTATAGCAGGCACAGTCAAAAGAACTGGTGATCCCATAATTGATGAACAAAGTAAGATAGAACTTCTTGCTGATGAAAAAGAAAATGCTGAACACGTAATGCTAGTTGATTTAGCTCGAAATGACCTAAGTCGAAATGCTCGCGAAGTGGAACTTGTGAAATATAAGGAAATACAATCTTTTAGCCATGTGATGCATATTGTTTCACACGTTCAAGGAAAATTAAAACAAGACACAAATCCTATAAGAGTATTTGGAGATACTTTTCCCGCAGGTACTTTATCAGGTGCTCCTAAATTTAAAGCCATGGAATTAATTGATTCCTATGAACCTACATCTAGGAATTTCTATGGAGGATCAATCGGGTTTATAGGATTTAATGGCAATATCAATCACGCTATTTTCATCCGTTCTTTTCTTAGCAAAGATCACACATTATACTATCAAGCTGGAGCTGGAATCGTTGCGTCTTCTGTCCCGAGAAAAGAGCTTGAAGAAGTAAATAACAAATTAAGAGCTTTGACAAAAGCCATTACACTCGCTGAAAAAATAATCCGATAATGAACATACTACTCATAGATAATTACGACTCTTTTACCTACAATTTAGCTCATATGCTTGAGGAAATTCCTCATGTTAAGCTTGATGTGATAAGAAATAAGTACATCCCATTAGATACAATTAACACTTTTGATGGGGTGCTGATATCCCCTGGCCCTGGTATTCCAGAGGAAGCAGGCCTTCTTATGGAATTTTTAAAAAGATATTCTGAAAAAACTTCTATTCTAGGAGTATGCCTTGGTCACCAAGCAATTGGTCAACATTTTGGCGGAAGCCTAACAAATACGAGTAAAGTTTATCATGGGATTTCGAGCGAAGTAAATTCGATTAAACAAGTGGGAATACTAGAAAATATTGGCGATAAATTCGATGCAGCAAGATATCATAGTTGGATTGTTACAAAGGATAATCTGCCTACTTGTCTTGAAGTAACAGCCGAAACAGAAGATGGAACTATCATGGCAATGCGTCACAAGGAATTAAGAATAGAGAGTGTACAATTCCATCCTGAAAGTATTCTAACTCCTAAAGGGAAAACAATTATTGAAAACTGGATTAAATCGTTATAATGAAAGAGATATTAGGAAAATTATTTTTGAACCATAGTCTTAGTAGACAAGAAGCTAAAGATGTGTTTTTAAACATTGCAAAAAGTACATACAATGAGTATCAAATTGCTTCATTTCTTACTGTTTACAAAATGAGGAATGTGCAAGTTGAAGAACTTCTTGGCTTTAGAGATGCCTTGCTTGAACTCGTAATTCCAGTTGATTTAAGTGCATATAATGCAATTGATTTATGCGGTACGGGAGGTGATGGTAAAAACACTTTTAATGTTTCAACAACTTCAGCCTTTGTAGTTGCAGGTGCAGGAGTAAAAGTTGCTAAACACGGGAATTATGGCGTTTCTTCTATATGCGGATCTTCGAATGTGCTAGAGTATCTAGGATATCAATTTACAAATAATGCGGATGATCTCGAACGTCAACTTGATAAGAATAACATATGTGTTTTACATGCTCCTTTATTTCATCCATCATTAAAAGCAGTAGGACCTATTCGGAAGGGTTTTGGAATGAGTAGTATTTTTAATTTGCTGGGGCCTATGGTGAATCCGTCCCAACCGAAAAATCAATTAATTGGTGTTTATCATCAAGAAGTAATGAGACTTTATAAATACGTTTATCAACAACTGGATACGCGACACACTATAGTTCATAGCATCGATGGTTATGATGAAATTTCACTTACGGGAAATGTGCGAATCGTACGAAGACTAACGGACTCTATTAAAAGCCCTGAAGAATTAGGATTTAATAAAGTAAGAGAGGCTGATATATATGGAGGAGAGACTGTTGCTGAGGCAGCAAAAATCTTTCTCTCAATACTTAATAATGATGGAACCAAGCAGCAAAAACAGGTAGTAATTGCTAATTCAGCTATGGCTATTCAAGCGAGTGGAATGGAAGAAGATTTTAGTACTTGTATGGCTTACGCCCAAAAGTCAATTGAAAGTGGTGCGGCTCTAGATTGTTTCAAAAAAGCAGTAGGATAATGGGATATATACTTGATGAAATAGTTGCTTTCAAAAGAAAAGAGGTCGATATCTCAAAGCAGAAAATTGCTTTAGATGAACTTCAAAATTCTACTCACTATAATAGAAAAGTGCAGGCACTATCATTGGCTTTAACAGTAGAAAATAGTAGTGGGATCATTGCCGAATTTAAGCGTAAAAGTCCTTCCAAAGGTTGGATTCATGCTGAAGCTAATGCTACAGAGGTTGTCAAGTCTTATGCCATTGCTGGTGTAGCGGGAATATCTTGTTTGACAGATAATCATTTTTTCGGCGGTGGAAAACTTGATTTTGAAGGTGCAAGACAAGCATTCCAAGGCCCCATTTTACGTAAAGATTTTATTATAGATTCTTATCAGATTCATGAATCAAAAGCAATGGGTGCTGATGTTATTTTGCTTATTGCATCGATTTTAACAAAAAGTGAAATCATTGAATTCACCACATTAGCTCATGAACTAGGAATGGAAGTTTTACTTGAATTACATGGTAAAAATGAAGTAAGCAAGATTTATAATGATGTTGATTTGATAGGAGTTAATAATCGAGATTTAAAAACCTTCAATGTATCAGTTGAGCATTCAATTGAAATGAAACACGAATTGCCTAGAGATAAAATTCTCATTTCTGAAAGTGGATTAAAAGATTCTGAAACTGTGCATAAGTTATATAATGCAGGATATAGGGGATTTCTAATGGGTGAATATTTCATGAAATATAAAACACCAGGCAAAACAGCAAAAGCCTTTATACAAGATTTACAAATCATTAAATCATACACACCATGATTATTAAAGTATGTGGCATGCGAGATGCAGAAAATATAAAAGAATTGTCAAACTTAGATATAGATTTTATGGGTTTAATCTTTTACGATAAAAGCCCTCGGTTTATTGGGAAAAGTATACTTCCTAGTAATCAATTAAAGAAGATTGGTGTATTTGTAAATTCCACAATTGAATATGTAATTGAAAAGATTACATTATATGATTTATATGGTGTTCAATTACATGGAGATGAGGATATAAAGTATGTTTCTAAACTCAGGCAAGAGCTTAAAGAAAGAGGCTATAAAGATTTCTTTATTTCAAAGGCATTTCGAATGACTCCACATTTAAAGAGTGAAGATTTCGAAGAATTTGATAGCGTTATAGATATGTATATTTTAGATAGTGGCGGTAAGTCATATGGAGGGAATGGAAAAGTATGGGATTATAGATTGCTTGATAAATTGGAAGTAAACAAAGGATTTTTATTAAGTGGAGGAATTGACGGTTCTGTTCCAACTATAGAATTATTAAAGATTCATCCTCATTGTGTAGGAGTAGACTTGAATAGTGGGTTTGAGATAAAGCCGGGATTAAAAGATATTAATAAAATTAAGAAATTTATAAATTAAGAAGATGGGAAAGTATAGTGTTGATCCCCATGGATATTATGGGAAATTCGGAGGAGCATATATTCCTGAAATGTTATATCCACATGTAGAGCTGTTGCAAAAGAACTATCAATCAATCATAGATAATACTGTTTTTCAAAATGAATTTCGGGCTTTATTGAAAGATTATGTTGGACGGCCAAGCCCATTATATCTTGCTGAGCGATTAAGTGAGAAGTATGGTACTAATATTTATTTGAAACGAGAAGACTTGAATCATACGGGTGCCCATAAAGTCAATAATACAATTGGTCAAATCTTGTTAGCTAAGAGATTAGGAAAAACTAGGATAATAGCAGAAACAGGAGCTGGTCAACATGGTGTTGCAACAGCTACTGTGTGCGCATTGATGGGATTGGAGTGTATTGTTTATATGGGAGCAAAGGATGTAGAACGGCAAGCACCGAATGTAAATCGAATGAAGATGTTAGGTGCACGTGTTGAGGCTGTACATTCGGGAAGTAAGACATTAAAGGATGCAACGAATGAAGCAATAAGAGATTGGATAAATAATCCTGAGACCTATTACTTGATAGGATCGGTTGTGGGGCCACATCCATATCCTGATATGGTTAGCCAATTCCAAAGCGTGATAAGTGAAGAAATAAAATGGCAATTGGAGGAAAAGACAGGAAGCCCATTTCCATCAGCAGTGATCGCATGTGTGGGCGGCGGATCAAATGCTGCTGGAGCTTTTTATCATTTTACAGACCATGAAAAAACGAGACTTATAGCAGTAGAAGCAGCAGGGGAGGGAGTTCATTCGGGTAAAAGTGCAGCGACCACTGCACTTGGTAAAATAGGTGTTTTGCATGGAAGTAAAAGTTTGATGATGCAAACAGAGGATGGGCAGGTAGTTGAGCCGCATAGTATCTCAGCAGGATTGGATTATCCAGGAATTGGCCCCTTTCATGCACACTTATTTGATACTAAAAGAGCTGAATTCTACTCTAGTACCGATATTGAAGCAATCGATTCAGCCTTTGAATTAACTAGGCTCGAAGGTATTATTCCAGCTCTAGAAACTGCTCACGCAACCGCTGTTCTCTCTAAACTCAAATTCTCTCTTTCTGATAATGTCGTCATTAATCTGTCTGGAAGAGGTGATAAAGATCTCGCTACTTTTATACACGCTAAACATTAAATCATGAATCGATTAATAAATTACTTCGAAAATAAAGCCCCATCTTCTTCTACCCTCAATATCTACTTCACAGCTGGTTATCCTCTGCTTGATGATACTACAGAAATCATAAAGCACCTTGAAAATTATGGTACAGATATTATAGAACTTGGAATTCCCTTTAGCGATCCACTTGCAGATGGCCCTACCATACAAAATAGTTCAGAAATTGCTCTTCAAAATGGAATGTCAATTGATAAACTTTTTGACCAACTTGTTAATCTTCGTGAATATGCTGAAATCCCAGTTGTACTCATGGGCTATCTTAATCCTATAATTCAATATGGAATTCCTAAATTCATAAAAAAGGCGGCTGAAGTAGGAATAGATGGTTTTATTCTTCCTGATCTTCCTATCGTTGAATTTCAAAGAGAATGGGCAGACTTACTTGAAGAACATAGACTTACTTTTACATTTTTAGTAACGCCTGAAACAAGTCCTGAACGCATTAAAAAACTTGATGCACTGAGTTCAGGGTTTCTCTATGCAGTAGCAAGTTCTAGTACGACAGGTAGTTCTAAAACCGAAACGAATACTACTGAAACATCATCTTACTTAAATGATTTGAAAAGCCTCAATCTTAAAAATCCAGTTTTGGCAGGTTTCGGTATTAGTAATGATAAAATGTTTGAACAAGTAAATGATTTATGCGATGGGGCAATAATTGGTTCGGCATTTATAAAACATCTCACTAAAAATGGAGCTAATAAAGATGCTGTTTCACAGTTTATTTCATCAATAAAATCTGTATAATATTACATTGATGCTACTTAAAGTATCATTAATGTTAGTAAACAAAAAAGGATGAATCCGTTTTGGATTCATCCTTTTTTATCTGTGAAACAAGTCGAAACTCGAATAACTATTTATAACTTAATCAATTGACGTGTTGTAATTCCTTTATCTGTTTCAATAGTTAGGTAATATACTCCAGTTGAATATTCCGTCATATCAATGCTAACTGTTTCTGCAAAAACTGAGTTGGAAAGCATTACCTGTCCTGTTGAGTTGTATATACTCATCTGTCCTTCTACTATTTCATCAAATTTGATATTTGTTATATCTCTTATGGGATTAGGATTAATTTCAATTGAAACTGTATTGAACTCAATAGTTGACTCTACAATATTCTCTGAAAAAGAAGTTGAGGTTTGAGCTGAATCATCTCCACCTGATTGACCATTTCCATTGGCAGCATGTCCAGCTGCGTAAAAAGTAACTGATCCTGAACCTGTATTTGGTGCAGTCCATTCGGCTGAAAATTGATTCTGAGCAGATAATCCTGCTTGTTCTAAATAAGTTCGTGAATTTAAATCTGCTAATTGAGCATTAATTGATTGATTAGCTAATGTACCAGCATTTGTATTGCCATTATCAATAAGCCCTACCATTTGTAAACCATAGCCATTTGGATTTGAAGTAGTATTTATTGTAGCAGTTACAGTATATGTTTGACCTGCTATATAGTCAGAAACTGTATTTCCATCACTATCAATTAATGAAATTTCAATGCTTGTGCCGAAACTTCCTCCATTGTGACATGTGCCACAAGTAAGAGCATTGTCTCCGGGTGCTCCAGTGTTTGCTGCATCAAATTGTGTTGCTCTACCACCTGAATGGCTCATAAGGAATGTCATTAGTCCCATTAATAAAAGCACTGCGAATGTAAATTTTAATTTCATTTATGTAGTTTGTGTCAAAATTGTGTAAAATTACTTTTATTAAACAAATATTGCTGCAATTGTTTACGACACTTAGGTATTATTTGTAAATCTTATTTTATGACTACATTAAACTTTTCTAAAAAAGCATAGTCCAATGTATAGATGGGTATTGAAATGGACGAAATAGAATTAGTAAAAAGATTACAAAATCCAGCAACTAAAAGCCAAGCTTTTGGTCAATTAGTTAGTGCCTACAAAGAGCGAATCTATTGGCATGTCAGAAGAATGGTTTCTTCTCATGAAGATGCAGACGATATCGTCCAAAATGTTTTTATTAAGATTTTTAAAGGTGTTGACCGTTTCAAAAGTAAATCCAAATTATACACTTGGGTTTATAGAATCGCAACTAATGAAAGCATTAGTTTTCTTGAGAAAAATAAAAACCATAAAACTCAGTCTATCGATAAACAACCTGAAAAAGGATCTTTTGATGCACCAGAGGCAGAGAATATAATGAAGAAATTAATGCTAGCATTACAAGGGTTGCCGGCCAAGCAAAGAGCCGTTTTTAATATGCGCTATTTCGAAGAAATGTCATACAAGAAAATGAGTGAGATTCTTCACACAAGTGAAGGTGCTTTAAAAGCAAGCTATCACCATGCAACAAATAAAATTAGACAATACTTACTTGAAGAAGATAAATTGTAAATTATGGATGATTTAGATAAATTAAAAGATTTACTTAAGTCCGAAAATACTCGGAATCAGCAATATGGACAGTCTGTAGAGCCTGGTTATTTCGACGAACTTGAAAAGAAAATTATTTTGGGTTCAACCCAAAATCAAACGACTGCTAAAGAGAAATCAAGTCGGAAGGCGCTTTATATGAAATTAGTAAAATATAGTTCCATTGCTGCCGCAATAGCATTACTATTTGTAGGATTTAACTTGTTTAATACGAATCAGGTTGATACTTATGCCCAAAATTCAAATGCAGAAATGAATGTTGATTACTTGTTGGAAACAGAAGATATTTATATTGAGGATTTTACGGAAATGGAGGGAATTGATGAAATCCTTGATGAATTAGAACAACAATTAAAGAATTAAATGATGAAGTTTAGATTAGTATTTTTAGCACTTCTTTTTTCTAGTGTAATGATTGCTCAAGTCAATGGTGATAGACAACAAAACAGGAAAGAGTTAAAACAAAAACGACAAGAAAGAATTGAAAACTTAAAAATTGCATACATAACTAAAGAGTTGAATCTGACAAGCAAAGAAAGCGAAAAATTTTGGCCTATATATAATAAGTATCAATTGATGCTTCAAGATGCAAGACAATCACAAAGTATTAAGAATAGGTCGGATGAATTGTCTGAAGAAGAAGCTAGTGATATAATTAAGGAATATATTGAAAATGAATATAAACGAGCTGAAATTCAGGAAAAGAAAATCAATGAACTTATCCCTATTATTGGAAATAATCGTGTGATTGAGTTGTATATGGCTGAAGCAAAATTCAAGAAAGAAATTTTGAATAGAAGTGAAAATAGAAATGCTCGAAATAGGAATCAGAGAAACAGATAGTAAATTTAGCCCGCTTAATTGTGGGCTTTTTTTATAACCTACCTATAGCTAATGTTACCATATTAATTTTACATGATGCCGGTAAAGCTTTTGCGCAAGCTTCTAAAGTTGCACCAGTTGTCAAGACGTCATCGACTAATAAAACATTACAAGAAGGCCAATCATAATCCTCATTAAGTGTAAATACGTTACGAACATTTTCTACTCTTTCTGACCTTGATTTTTTGGTTTGACTTTCGTTGAAAACTTCTTTTATAAGCCCATCTTCTCGACAAACGACTTTAAGTGATTCAGCTATTCCCAAAGCTAAAATTGACGCTTGATTATATCCTCTTTTTCGTTCTTTCCTCCAGTGCATAGGGACAGGTATTACTAAATCTATTTCTTTTCCCCATTCATTTTCCAACATCAAGTTACCTATCTCATTTCCCCATATTTTACCTATTACTTTGATTCCAGAATAATTAAATTGATGAATTAGTTTTTGGATTGCAGTTTCTTTTCTGTAATAGAATAGTGAGGCACCTTTTTCAAGTTTTATTCGACCATAAAACATTCTTTCGAATTCATTATCTCTAGTCTCAATATGATCGGTATAATACAATTCTTGTTGGCAATCCAAGCAAAGTACATTATTTTTAAGAGGTGTTTCATCTTCGCAAGCCAAACATACTTTCGGGAAAAAAAGATGGAAAAGACCACGGAATGCATTAAAAGAAAGTAATGAGTTCTTCATTATCTAAATATATTAATTTTAGTCGAATTATATATTATAGCTTTTAATACGAGTGACGAAAGTACGATAAATATTATAGATTTAGCTGAATTCCTTACGAGATAGATTTCTTGTGATTAATAAAAGTGTAACTTGAATTGTTTAGAGAAAAGACAATGATATAATTTAAAATCAAGCTTAAAACCAATTCTGATAGAATCTAATGTATAAATACATGTGTTTTCTTAGATTTGTAGCTAACTCAGCTTAATTAAGAAAAGAAATTTACAGTGGAAGGTATAGATATAAAAGAACTCGATCGATTTATTGAAGAATCTCTAACGGAAGATGTAGGGGACGGTGACCATACTTCTCTTGCATGTATCCCAGTTGACATAAGAGATACAGCGAGACTTTTAGTTAAGGATGATGGGGTAATATGTGGGGTAAAAATTGCAGAATATATTTTCAAAAAAGTTGACGGTACTGCCGTATTTAACGAATTGATTTCGGATGGTAGTGAGGTAAAATATGGAGATATCGCATTTACTGTAGAAATGAATAGCAGAGCACTGCTTATGGCAGAAAGACTGGTCTTAAATACGATGCAAAGGTTAAGTGGGATTTCAAGTTTAGCAAGTAGATTTGCCTTCGAAGTGGAAGATCTTGATGTCAAGTTACTTGATACGAGAAAAACAACTCCTCGTATGAGATTTCTTGAAAAATACGCTGTTCGTACAGGAGGTTGTATGAATTATAGAGACGGTCTTTACGACTGGATTATGATAAAGGATAATCACGTCGATGCATGTGGTTCAGTAGGTCAAGCAGTTAAGAATGTACTTGAATATCTTGAGAAGAACAAGAAGAAACTAGGTATAACAGTAGAAGTAAGAAATCTTGTCGAGCTTCACCAAGTGCTTGAAATAGGAGGTGTTACTAGAATTATGCTTGATAATTTCGAATTACCGATTATGCTGGAAGCTGTTCAGACAATCAATGGAGAATACGAGGTTGAAGCGAGCGGAAATGTTACACTTAAAACATTAAGAAACATTGCGAAAACTGGTGTTGACTTTATTTCATCAGGTGCCCTTACACACAGTGCTGGCCAACTTGATTTAAGCTTAAAAGTGATAAAAGATTAATGTATAAGTTACTAAAACCTATTCTTTTCAGGTATTCACCTGAAAAAGCGCATAGTCTTACTGTTTCCATGTGGAAATTCGTTCTGAAAATTCCTATTATCAATAACTTGTTTATCAGTTATTTTAGGGTTCGGGACCCAAAATTAAAACGTCAACTCTTCGGTTTAGAATTTGATAATCCCGTTGGCTTAGCTGCTGGTTTTGATAAGGATGGGAGGTACTATGACTCAATGTCTAAACTCGGTTTTGGGTTTGTAGAAATAGGAACCGTTACACCAGTAGGTCAAAATGGTAATCCTCAACCTAGACTTTTTAGACTACCACCTGATGGTGCGCTCATCAACAGAATGGGGTTTAATAATGAAGGGGTTGACGCGCTTGTTGAAAGACTGAAGTCTAAAGGAAAAATAAATTGTATCGTTGGAGGAAACATAGGTAAGAACAAATTAACTCCTAACGCTGAAGCAACAAGTGATTATTCAATATGCTTTGAAAAGCTATATGAATATGTGGACTATTTTGTCGTTAATGTTTCATCGCCGAATACACCCAATCTTAGAGAACTTCAGGACAAGAAACCACTCACTGACTTACTTAATACACTCCAGAAACAAAATAGAGAGAAGCCCGAACAAAAACCTATCTTGTTGAAAATTGCACCCGATTTATCTAATGAGCAATTACTTGACATCATTGAAATAGTAAAGGTTACAGGTATTGCAGGACTTATTGCAACGAACACTACAATAGATCGTTCTCGCTTATCAACAGAAAAATCCAAAGTAGAAGAAATAGGAAATGGTGGATTAAGTGGAGCCCCTTTAAAAGATAGAAGCACAGAAGTCATCCGTTTTTTACATGAGAAAAGTAAAGGTGAAATTCCTATTATAGGTGTTGGAGGAATAGATTCTCCAGAGGCTGCAATAGAAAAGTTAGAAGCAGGTGCAAGTCTTATTCAAGTTTATAGTGGCATGGTTTATTATGGACCTTCACTAGTACGTGATATCAATAAAGCGCTACTTAAGTAACAAGTGTATAATTGTCAATATATATTTTTGTGATTTATTAGAATTATATTGAAGTAAGACGTGTTTTTGATTATATCTCAGGTTAAACTGAGTTCGTGATAAATAGATTGTATTTTTTTTCGGAAAATATATTCAGCAAAATCAGTCATCATACGTTAGTCTAATGAACAAGAAAAAGCATATATCTAGCATTATAAAATTGCCACTATTTTTTGCTGTTTGTATTTTATTGTCTTCGTGTAGTATTAATGCTTTTTCTAAAGCTAATCCAGAAGATTATACGGGCAAAACCTTTATTTTTGGTGACGGTGGAGGGTTTAGTGGAATTGAGAACTGTTATAGTTTAAGAGAAGATGGGAAGATTTATCAAATTAAAGATAGAAGAACGAACTATGTTTATCTAGATAAGATCAGCAAAAAAGACGCAGAACAGTTATTTGTGACATATGAATTAATGGGGTTAGATAAATTGGACTTAAATAATCCTGACAACACGTATAAATTTATTGAATTTAAAGATAAAAGTAACACAAAACGACTTGTTTGGTCGTCTAGTACTAGTACATCCAAAGAACTGCAAATACTTTATAGAATTTTAAAAACTAAAGCTCAACAAAATAAATGAGTACTCAGAAATTAACCATAGCACTTATCCTTCTTTTCCTTTTGGGCGAAAGCCCACTAAACGCCCAGTTCAAAGAGATTAATGGGAGTGAAAGTTCAGGAGATAAAATTGAATTGAAACCTCTATTTATACCCAATAGGAGTGAAAATCTAAATCAAGAATCGTATGACTTCTCAACCTTGACTGGACTTGATGTTTCGAATATAAGTCACTCAATATTTCCTACTTCTTTCGATGATGGTTTAGCCATTGCTTTCAGAGGATACCTGAATGAGCAAAAAGGAAAATCAATGGAAGATCAGGCAGCAATTTACCTTGAAAAAGTTTTTGAGTTAAATGAGTTGAGAGGTGAATTGAGTTATGAAATAACGGATATAGAAGTGGACGAACTGAACATGACTCATGTTACTGTTCAACAAGTGCTAAACGATGTTGTAATAGAAGGAGCAGTTATGAAATTACACGCAAAAAATGATATACTTACTAGGGCTAACGGGAGGTTGAAAGATGTTCCAAGCATAAATTTCACAGGTGTAATTTCTGAAGAAAAAGCACTAGAAATTGTTTTTGATTCTTATAGAGAAAAAGGAATTTATCAAGAAATTAAAGAAGATCAACGCTTTCTAGTTCCTGAAATTACAAAGCAAGTAGAATTAGTTATAAAAGGTGATGCATTGGTTTATAAAGTGAAAGCATATGCAAATATCCAACAAGAATTCACTTATTATCTTGATGCATATTCTGGAAACGTATTGGATTCGTTTAAGAATTTCTGTTCATTACATCATCATATTGGAGATCATGATCATCATGTACTTCCTATGAATGGTCCAGCTACAGCGAATGCAACAGATTTATCTAACACGACGAGGTTGATAAACACATATGAAGTCGATGATACGTATTATATGATTGATGCGAGTAGAAATATGTTTAATGCATCAAGCTCTAATCTGCCGAACGATCCAGTAGGAACTATATGGACAATAGATGCGCAGAATACGAATCCTCAGAATAGCAATTTTGATTACGACCACGTAAAATCTAATAATAATTCATGGGCAAGTAAGATATCCGTTTCAGCACATTACAATGGTGGAGAAGCGTATGAATATTTCCGAACAACGCATAATAGAAATTCCATAAACGCTGAAGGGGGGAATATAATCTCTATTATAAATATTTCTGATCCAAGTTCTGGAGGAGGATTTGATAATGCGTTTTGGAATGGAGCGGCAATGTTTTATGGTAATGGAAATGTAGCGTTTACTCCATTAGCAGAAGGGCTAGATGTAGCAGGGCATGAGATGTCACACGGTGTTATCCAAGCTACTGCAAACTTGACCTACCAAGATGAAAGTGGTGCTTTAAATGAGGCATTTGCTGATATCTTTGGTGCAATGATTGATAGAGACGATTGGTTGATAGGAGAAGAGATTGTAAAATTGTCTGCCTTTCCATCAGGAGCCATGAGAAGTATGAGCGATCCACATAATGGTGGAAACTCATTAAGTGATCCAGGTTATCAACCCAAGAATGTAAGTGAGCAATTTACAGGTAGTGCTGATAATGGAGGTGTACACATTAACAGTGGAATAATTAATCATGCGTACTATTTATTTGCTGAAACGAATGGTGTGGGAAAAGATATAGCAGAACAAGTTTTTTATAGAGCATTAACTACGTATCTAAGTGCTAGTTCGAATTTCAAAGATATGAGAGCAGCAGCAGAAATTGCTGCAAGTGATCTTTATAATCAAACAATAGTGGATGCTGTTTCAGCTGCATTTAGTTCAGTAGGAATCGGTGAAGGTGGAGGAACTACAAATTATGAAGAAGATGTAGAAATGAATCCGGGGGAAGATTTTTTACTTACTAGTCAGTCTGATTTGTCAGAAGTATTATTGCGAGCTAACGATCTTTCAATAATTTCTGATCCTTTAATAAATGTACAACACATTAGTAAGCCTAGTGTAACCGATAATGGAGAAACAATATTTTTTGTAGGAGAGGACAAAAATATATATGTAGTATCAATTGACTGGGATTCAGGCGAGGTGTCAGGAAATGTTTTTGATGATCAAGGAGTGTGGAGAAATGTAGTTGTTTCAAAAGATGGTTCTAAAATAGCTTTTATAACAGATGAACTTACGAATGAAATAAGTACATTTAATTTTGATACTGGTCAACAAGAATTTTTCACATTATATAATCCTACATTTTCGCAAGATGGAACAACTACAGGTGATGTAGATTTCGCTGATGCGATGGAATTTGATTTTACAGGTGAATATCTAATGTACGATGCACAAAGTACGATTGATGGAGGAAGTAATGGATCTATTTCTTATTGGGATATAGGATTCTTAAATGTGGAAGATGGTCAAATTCAAAAGCTATTCAATCAATTGCCTGAGAATACAAGTGTAGGAAATCCAACATTTAGTAAGAATTCTCCACATATCATTGCATTTGACTTGATAGAGAGTTCGGGATACAGTGTAATGGGAGCGAATATCGAGGCTAATGAAATCAATCAAATTTATGATAATGGGAAGTTAGGGTATCCTAATTATAATAACTCGGATGAGCAATTAGTATATGAAAGTAGTGGGTTCTTTGGTAATAGTATCAGCCTTTCTGCTTTAGAATCTGATAAGATAACTGCTCAGTATGGAACTCATGTTGATTTAATTGATTTTGAAAGATTACCTGTTGTGTTTAGTAATGGAGAAAGGACTATTTCAAGTAATGAAGAAGAAAATATAATTGAAGTTTCTATTTCTCCAAATCCAGCAATTGATGTATTAAATATTGAGAGTAAGGAGAAAATCAATATGTTGAATATTTACAGCTTGGATGGTCGATTAGTTTATTCGCAGTTAGTGAAGAATACTAATATTCAAGTTAATATCGAAGACTTTACAAGTGGAATTTACAATGTAATGATTCAAACGGAGCAAGGTGAAATCGTAAAGAAAATTATGAAGGAGTAGGAATTGCGGGCTTCTAGTTCTTTCTTAAAAGAGAGTAACTTAATCTTTGGTGTGAATGTCGTTATTACGTTTGGGTAATTCGGAGAGTTTACCTTTGCTTCGGCAGTGCTCAACATACATTAGCCTCTATCTTTCTTACTTCGACTGTTACAGCTCACAAGCCTGTTTCAGCCGTAGATACTTCAATCTCTAATCATTCTCCTTTAAGGAGAAGGAAATTATACTGATTCTCATAACAGCGGTAATATTTCTTTTTTATTTCTAGTAATTCCGTCAAAAAGCATCGTCGTGGCTCAGTCCATAACTGTGTTTTTTGAAGCAATTAATATTCAGAAATATTAAAAATCTTAACCGCCATTATAAGGTTAAATTAGTATTACTTTTATTTAAATATTTAGATTTCTTTGCTTTTGTAATTGAGGAGTAATACAGATTACACTTTAAAATTGCGGTTAAAATTCGGTAATTATCCAAAGAAAGACGAGGAGAAAAACATGACCAATCGATTCAGCCTTAGCCCTGTTAAGTATTTTCGACGAAGAATATTGAATACCATTTCTACTCTAATTTTTCCGCCATTATAG
>CAZMKA010000052.1:0-3308 GCA_964566605.1 uncultured Saprospiraceae bacterium
ATAGTATTTTAATTTAACTTCATAGTACAAAACAAATAAAGTATCACAACACAATGTTACGTAAGAAATATCTTTAGCTTAAATAATTCAGCCTTCATCCTTTTAATGGTGTTATAACAGGACTTAGTGGGTAATAAGAAGGCCTTATCGTATAGCTTTTTATAAGATATGAAATGTAACTTCTCCCAAGTTTATCTATTGATAGTTAAATTTATTTAACTTGATAAATTACAATAAAGAATTATTGGTTATTTACTGATTAAGTTAAACATAGCTGAATATAGATGTTTAAAGGGATCTAGAGATAATTAGTAGAGTTATTTTAAGGTGAACAGAGCTTAGTCAAAAAGCTAGTCATAAATAAATAAAACCGAATACAAAAACTTAAAAAAGAAACAAAAATGGGATTCTTCAGCGTATTAAATCCTTATTTAATGTGTTAAGCCTCATTTTTGCTGTTTCGGGGCCAATTTTCAACCTTTCATAGGTTCAAGTTGAATTTGATAGCATTATTTTAAGGCTTTCTTACCTTTGCTTTTGGTTGCCCATTAACATATAGATGACTACTATACTAACAATACTCATCAATTTTTAAAGCAAGAAAAACACGAAAAAAAGAGGCTGTCTCAGAATAAAATAGCCTCTTTTACTATCTAACTATATTTTTAAATGTACTTCTCTTCGTTTTTGAAACAGGAATTTCCTCTCCGTTTTCCAACGTAACAAAGCCAATCTTATGGTACTTTTTCAGATATCTCAGGTTAATAACATATGTGAATCTATATTTCGATATGTGTATTTTAGAAATTAGTTAATATTATTATTGATTATTTTTAATAATATATATACCTTTCTTTTTTAGCCATAAAACTTAATTAATTCCTATGAAAAAATTATTACACACACTTTTATTCGTATTTTCAACTTTTTGTATTCATTCCCAACTTTGCTCAACTGAAACCGATTTTAACTTTTGTTATGAAGGTGAATCCGATAATCTAGTCGCATTTGAAGTTTGTTCTGATAATATAGCAACTGCTAGCATATGTCAAGGTTTCTTTGAGACAGGTTATGATAATTTAACTGTCTATGAAGGATTAACAGGGTCTGGAACTGGAGGTGAAATTGTATTTGGTCCTGCTGATGGATTTGTTGGAGGCAATAGTCTTGTTACCACAACTGAAGGTAATTGCCTTATTTTTGTTATTAATTCCGATTATTCTATTTCATGTTCTGAATATTTATTAACAGAACTTCAAGTAAATATTTCATTTTGTCCAAATGAATATTTTTGCTACTCAAACGACGAAGAAAACACTGTTGTTTTAGAGTTATGTGGAGCTGAAAATGAAATTATAGACGCTTTATTGTGTAATGGTTCAATCGAACCTGATTTTGATAATTTAACAGTTTATGAAGGAGAATCAGGTTCAGGGACAATGGGTGAAATTGTACTTGGACCTATTGATGGCATTCTGGAGGGGACAACCCTTTCATCATCCAATGAAGGAAATTGCTTGATTTTCGTCATGAATTCTGACGGAAGTGTTAGTTGTCAAGATAGTGATGAAATACCATTCAATGTAGCTTATCAATTTAGTACTGTTATTTCTACTTTTTCAACTGAGCTAAGTGAAGATATAATCCATATAGAAAAGATGTTCCCTAATCCAACTTCTGATGTTATTAATATTCAATTGGATTCAAAAATTCAAGGTATGATTAAATTGAATGTCTTGAATATTGATGGTAGGAGAATTCTTGCAATAAATACACAGATTCAAACTAATATCAATACGCTTCAGCTAGATGTTGAGGAATTTCCAAAAGGAATGTATATACTTGATCTTGAGTTCGAAAATCAACATGTTTACAAGAAATTCTCAGTATTATAATTGATTAGGATTCTTGATAGTTTGTTAGAAAAATCCTTCTTTGATAAATCTTTTAATACCAATTCTGTTTTAAGGTTTCACTATAGTTTGAAGGATCTTTCTTTTCAAACTACTATTTAAACCCCAAAAAAATAATCATATTACATCTTCCACTCTATAATCATTCTATTAAGCCATATTACCTGCTAAAAGTTGGTAGGAAAGGCTTATAAGCATTACTAATCGAAGTAAAATGAACAGAATATATGATGTTCTGAGAACTGCCAAAGCCAGGGAGATATACATCGAAAAATTAATCGGTTCTATTTTTAAACACACACGAGCATACACCGACTTGAAAAAAGTTATGCTTTCCATCACTTAACAAACTAAAACTCGCCCAATCTTCAATATCCTAATTCTTCCAACACCTCCTCCATTAAATCAGGCCTATCCGTTATTAAGCCATCAGCACCAAGAAGAATCAGTTTTTTCATTTCTTCTTTATCATTTATAGTCCAATAATGAACCGCCATATTTCTTCGGTGAGCTGAATTGATTACCCTTTTTGAATCTAAATCAATACCACTATTCGATGTAGGAATCGCTACAACAGAAGCTTTTGGGCTGTAGAGGAATTCCATCGCTGACAAGCTTGTAAAGATGAAATCTTCTGTTTCGTCTTCTGATGATCCAATTAATATTTCACCGTTTGTGATTTCATAAAAATAGGTGAGTACTTCTCCTGAAAATGCAACGACTACTATGTTATCTTCTAACTGATATTTCTCTATTAAATCCTTTAGAATTTCAGCCGCACGTTTTCCATCTTCACCTCTATCCTTGATTTCAACCATTAACTGCATATCACCAAATTCCATGAAAACGTCTTCTAACTTTGTTAATGGAACTGGGTCGTTCTCATAAGGAAGATTTCCATCCAAATCTTGAAAGTTTATACCGAAATTAAATGCTAATAATTCTTCATAGTTAAAATCTCGCATCAAACCTGATCCTTCCGATAAGCGATCAATTGTTAAATCGTGATGCGTGACAAGTACTTCATCCTTTGTCATCGTAACATCCATTTCAAGTGCATCAACACCCATATCTGCTGATCCTTGAAAAGCGATTAAAGTGTTGGGTGGAAAGAGAGCCTTTGAACCTCCATGTGCAATAATCCATGGCTTTTCTGAACCAATCACATACGGATTAATTTCAATGGCATCTTGCTCAGGTACACATGCAGCGAAACCTAAAACAACAATGAAGAGTATTATTTTTTTCATGTAATGAGATTTTTGATAGGAGAGAGATTGTTTATTAGATTAAATCGTGCTTTTTTCATTTTGCGGAAAGGATGAATATAAACTAAAAAAATACAATAAGGCCTATAACAGTAAGAAAAGCAGTAAGTCCTAAACTACCCAACCA
>CAZMKA010000052.1:3318-20308 GCA_964566605.1 uncultured Saprospiraceae bacterium
CGAAATCTTAGAAGCTCACCACCGATTCAAGAAAGATGCACCAAGCGGCACTGCTATTTCTTTGGCTGAAGGTGTTATAGATAATAATGAAAATTATGATGCTTGGAAACTCGATCAAAGTAGCGACAGAACAATCCCAATAGTTGCAAAACGTTTGTTTCGCCGCTTTTTTCGTCCTATAATGCCTGCAACAAGGGCAAAACCACAAAGTAAAATCCCAACAATACTAAGATAAGGCACAAAAGTCATGATCACTCCAACAATACCAGCACTCGCAGCAATTTTACCCCAGGGTAAAGCCTTTTCTTCCTCTTGTTCTATTTCGTATGTAATAGTCGGTTGGATCGTAAGAGAAACCGCTTGACTGTTTGTAGTAACGATGGTAGAAATAAACAAAATGAGAAATAAGCCCTTCATAAAATTTTAGTTTCTTAAAGGTACAAAATGTACATCAATATCGTAGTTAAAAAAATCTAACTATAGATTCTGTGGTAATGCTTTATTCAAACTTTATATGTAAAGCTCGATTTTATATCCGATCTATATTACTGGATTTCAATTTGACTTTTTTCAAAAAGAAACTAAGGCGAGATAACGTGTATTCACGAAACATATTTACACTTAATAAATACATAAATTACCTCCCTTCTCCTTTGGGCCCCAGCCCTAAAAAAAAATAGCCAATCAGTATTATACCAATCAGCTATTTAATTTCTTTAAATCATCAATCTAAAACTTCATATCATACTTCTTTTCCCACATAGCTTCTACCTCTTCTAAAGACTTTCCTTTCGTCTCCGGAATATACTTTTGTACAAAGAAAATAATGAATAGAATAAACGCTGCGAATAGAAAGTAGGGAAGGGAATTGTTCCAAAATCCACCTTCTATTTTTAAACTATTTGCAGAACTTCCTACTACTGAAGGGAATGTTCCAGAAACTAAAGCATTCGCCAGCCATTGAGCAGCAACAGCTATGGACATCGCTACACTTCTTATGTTGTTAGGGAACATTTCTGATAGCATAACCCATACAATTGGTCCCATCGACATAGCAAATGATGCAATAAAGGTCAATACGCCAATCAAGCATAAAATTCCTTCCGTTGAACTAATGGATGGATCTCCTGCAGCATTTACATTCGAATAATCACTTGTGTACAGCGTGAAAGCCATTAATAAAAACCCAAGTAACATTCCTATTCCTCCTATCGTAAGAAGTGGTTTTCTTCCCAGTTTATCCACGGTAAACATGGCTACAAACGTGAAAATCAAATTCACTCCTGCAAGTAATACTTGCTGCTTTAAAACATCTTTTTCATCAAATCCTAATGCCGATTCGAATATATCTGCACCATAATAAAGTACAGCATTGATACCCGTGAATTGCTGTAATGCCGATAAGACTGTACCTATCACAATAATAGCAAATACTCCTTTGGTGAAAACAGAAATTTTCGGTTTATCAGTGTCTTCATCAAGAGAATCTTTTATGCTTTTGAATTCCGTAGCTACAACTGCATCATCACCATGAATTTTCTTAAGCACTTCTTTAGCTTCATTGTCTTTGCCTTTTAATGCTAACCATCTAGGACTCTTAGGTGCTAAGAACATCATACCCAAGAACAAGAAGCAAGGAATCAGCTCAGACCAAAACATGTACCTCCATCCTGTTGATAATTTCTCAGCCTCTGTCATACTTGCGCCTATAAAATACGTAGCTAAAAACACGACGAAAAATCCTATAACAATAGCTAATTGATAATAAGTTACCAACAATCCCCTTTTCTTTGCAGGCGCTATTTCAGCTATATAAGTAGGTGCATTCATTGATGCTAATCCTACACCGATTCCACCAAGAATTCTGAATACAATTAGCAAACTAAACTGATTTTCTGTAGGAATTCCAGAACCCCATGCAGATATAGTAAATAAAATAGCAGCTACTATCAAAGACCATTTTCGTCCTATTGCCGTACTGACTAATCCTGATCCTATAGCACCAATCACACATCCTATTAATGCGGATGATACAGCCCATCCCTTTGCAGCATCACTTAAATCAAAAAACTTTGAAAAATAGAATTGCGTACCATTAATTACTCCTGTATCGTATCCGAATAATAACCCACCAAGCGATGCCGCTATCGTGATCATTAATATAAAGCCTGTGTTTTGTTTCATTTGATTTTATCTTTTTAAAAAAATTAAAAGTAGGAAAAACAATCGGATTGAGAAATATTGTATGGTTTTTAAACCCGAATTATGTATTAGAGCTTTGTTATGAGGATTGGAAATACCATATAATCAAGCGATTTGGAAGATTTATAATTGCACATCAATGGTGAATCTGAAAACGCTAGCAAAGCGTTGATTTTGCCCTAGTTTCAGCCCGTAATAGATTGACTAATGCATAATTCGGATTAAACGTGTTTTATAAAATAATAATGAAAAGTAGTGTTTGGCTATATCCTAAGGTAACTTTATAGTACCTAAAGTTTATCTTTGCGCTTCTTAAGCTATAATTGCAATTGAAATATAAACTGAAAGAAATATATTACACCCTTCAAGGTGAAGGTACTTACACCGGACACGCAGCTGTATTCGCTCGTTTTACAGGATGTAATCTGTGGTCGGGTAGGGAAGCGGATCGTCATAAGGCGATTTGTCAATTCTGTGATACTGATTTTGTAGGAACAGATGGTGAACTTGGCGGTAAATATTCAGCCAAAGAACTTGTTGAAACCATTCGATCTTTATGGCCTTCAGACGAGCAATGCTTTGTGGTTTTTACAGGTGGAGAACCCGGTTTACAGCTGGATGCAGCTCTTGTTGAAGAGCTGCACGCCCAAAATTGTTATATTGCAATTGAAACTAATGGAACAGTGGAATTACCTCTAGGAATTGACTGGGTTTGTGTTAGCCCCAAAGCAAATTCTGAAGTGATTTTGAAAACGGGAAATGAATTAAAATTAGTTTATCCACAGCCGAATATGATGCCTGAAGATTGTTTGAATTGGGATTTTCAACATTATTATCTTCAACCGATGGATAGTGAAGAAGTGGAAGATTACACCAAGCAGGCAATTAAATATATCCGTTCGCATCCTCAGTGGAAATTATCGATACAAACACACAAGATTTTGGGGATTTTATAGGTTTTAATTTTATGAAAAATATAGACATCGTACACGGTATAAACGAGCATAATCAATTGATGCAAGCGATTCTTCAAGATGAGGAATTATTACAAAAAATCGAATTGATTATCCAAGACCTAGTGAACATTTTCAAAAGTGATCGCAAGTTACTTTTATGTGGTAACGGTGGCTCTGCAGCTGATGCTCAACATCTTGCAGCTGAATTTTCAGGTAGATTCCGTTTGAATAGAAAACCACTTGACGCCGAAGCGCTTCATGTGAATACTTCCTATATTACTGCGGTAGGGAACGATTATGATTTCGATGTTATATACGAAAGAGCTCTAGAGGCCAAAGGGAGAAAAGGCGATATTTTGTTCGCATTTTCTACTTCGGGAAATTCGGAGAATGTTCTTAGAGCGAGTAAGAAAGCGCGTGAAATGGGTGTGAAATGTGTTGGATTTACAGGTGGTACAGCATGTAAACTAGATGCAATTGCTGATGTGATTGTAAAGATTCCATCAACGAATACTCCCCGAATCCAAGAAGCAACTATGGTTCTAGGCCATATTATTTGTGAAAAAGTAGAAGATATATTATTTGGACAATAATGAATTACAAGTAGGTCCTGACTGGACGCTTTTTCTCGATAGAGATGGCGTGATCAACAAACGCCTTGAATCTTATGTGACCAACTGGGAAAGTTTTTCTTTTATTGAGGGTGTGCCCAAAGCGATAGCCGAATGTTCCGATGTTTTTGGACGCATTTTTGTGGTAACGAATCAACAAGGAATAGGCAAAGAGCTCATGACGCATGAAGATCTTGAAGATATTCACAATAAAATGATCGAAGTAATAGATTATTTCGGTGGTCGTATCGATAATGTATATTACGAACCCAGTTTAGCAGTGTATGAAGCCTTTGGGCGAAAGCCCAATCCCGGAATGGCAATTGCTGCAAAAGAAGATTATCCTTCAATCGAATTTGCTAAGTCAATTATGGTAGGAGATACTTTAAGTGACATGCAATTCGGTAAAGCAGTGGGAATGAAAACCTGCTGGATAAGGAATCAATGGGAAATTAAAAACTATCTCAGCATCAAAGAGTTTACAGATATAGAAGTTTCGCATTTAGGTGAGTTACTACAAAAAATATTGAAATGAAGGCAACAATCTATATATTAATCCTACTAATTCTTGTCAGTTGTAAACAAGAAAAAACACAGAATTCAATTAGTAATAAAAAATATAGTAATACCACTATTCCACTTGTTAAGGAAGCACAGAAAAATCTAGACGCTTCTCAAATTACGTATACATTTAATTCGCTTCGAGCTGAAACTTATCTCAATCAATCAAAAACGGTTACAGATCTTAGCAAATTGAATTTACTCATAAAGTATAGTACTGAAAAAATAAATAGTGGAGATACCAAGCCCGCAATTGAAAAACTTGAACAAGTTTTGGAAGAAGTTAGTAAAGCGGATGTGAAAAATAAAGCACAATCCATTCAAGCGATAAAAAGAATATTGGTGATTGCAAATATGAGACTTGGGGAGCAAGAAAATTGTATTCAAAAACATAATCATGAATCGTGTATTGTTCCTATCCAGTCCGATGGATTTCACGAACTAGAGCAAGGATCTCGTAAAGCGATTGAATATCTTATGGATATTTTAAAAGAAAATCCTAGAAATCCAGAAGCGATATGGATACTTAATCTCGCTTATATGACTCTTGGAGAATATCCCGAAAAAGTACCAGCCACCTACCTTTTACCTCCTTCTTATTTTAATAAAAATACAGATAAAATTGAACGTTTTGACAACCTTGCCTCTAAGATGGGAATAGGGCATGAATTGTTGAGCGGTTCCGTAATTATAGAAGATTTTGATGCTGATGGAGACTTGGATATATTTAGTACATCATGGGGTTTTGAGGATAATGTAATATACTACGAAAATGATGGACAGGGTGGTTTTTCTGATAAGACTTCAAGGAAAAATCTCGATGGACACACTGGCGGATTATGTATAAAACCAACAGATTTTAACAATGATGGATTGGTTGATATTTATATAATGAGAGGAGCGTGGATGATGGCTAAAGGTGCAATCCCTAATACATTGCTGGAGAATACAGGTAATGGATTCAAAGATGTGACATTGGAACTTGGATTGAATAAACATTCACCAACCCAAGCCTGCGACTGGATCGATATAAATAAAGATGGATGGCTTGATTTATTGGTATTTAATGAGTCTTTTCCTGAGACGGCTTATCCTACTCAATTGTGGATGAATAATCAAGGAAAATCATTTACTGATGTAGCACCTCAAACAGGATTAACGGATGTTGGATTTTATAAGGCTATAAGTGTAGGGGATGTGAATAATGACGGATGGGATGATATTTATGTTTCTCAATTGGGGGGTGAAAACTTATTATATATGAATAAAGGCGTTGGTGAAAATGGCCTTGTTTCGTTTATAAATATTGCAAAGCGTGCTAATGTAACCCAACCAATAATTTCATTCCCAACAATGATGTTTGATTTTAATAATGATGGCTTATTGGATATTGTCGCTTCTTCTTTTGAAAGTAAAGTTGATAATCCAGCAGCAGATTTTGCACTGAATATTTTGGGGCAAAATACAGGAGGACAAACCTTGGTTTATATAAATAAAGGAGATGGAACATTCAATGAGATTCATGAAAAACTAGGAATGAATGAGGCGATTTACGCTATGGGTTGTAATCATGGAGATCTAAATAACGATGGGTGGACTGATCTATATTTTGGTACTGGTGATCCATCTTTCTTTTCGATTATTCCAAATAAAGTTTATTTAAACGATGCATCTAACAAGGTTCATGATGTGACTTATGCATCAGGGATGGGGCATATTCAAAAGGGACATGGAGTTAGTTTTACTGATCTTGATAGAGATGGATTTGTAGATGTTTATGCCGTCATGGGAGGTGCATATGAAGGCGATGTTTTTCAGAATGCCTTCTTTCATAATCCACAGAATAATAACAATAGTATAACGTTGAAGTTGATAGGAGAGAGAAGTAACAAGTTAGCTATTGGTGCTAAAGTGATTGTGCTGATTGAAGAAAATGGAAAAGAAAGAGCCATACATAGACGAATAAGTTCGGGTGCTAGTTTTGGGAGTAATTGTTTAGAAACCGTTATTGGTGTTGGTCAAGCAAATGCAATAAAATCTATTTCTATTAAATGGCCGAATGTGGATAAAACGGTACAAACAATATCTAATCTTCCCGTTAATAAATTTATTAAAATCACTGAGGGGAATTCGGAAATTGAAATAAAAGATCGACAAGCAGTTGCTTTTAAATTAGATAAAATGCATCATCATTAATATATTTGGATAAATCTTATAGCAGATATTAAAAAAGTGGCTTACGCCCAAAATAAAATTAGAAATCCCCACATTAAAATACCTCAATTAAACTGTAACTGTAGCAGATTGTATACGTCAGTTTTATGGTAACAGTAAACCAATTAAACAGCAATTATGAAAACTAAGTTTTTAGCTCTTTTTGTATTTTTATTTTTTACTCTTTTGGCTCAAGCCCAAAATGAAAGAGGCTTTTTCGAAGTGACATTCGATGAATTTTCTCCTCCTACACAGGATTTGATCATGTCATTTGAAGGGAAAGAGCCGATGGCATTTCTAGCTAATGATATAAAAGGAGATGAATATTATCTTAAGAATTATAAGGGTAAAGTTGTATTTGTCTATTTCTGGAAAGGAGATTGTTCAACGTGTTTGTCGCAAGTGGCTTCTTTGAATTTACTTAACTCCGAAGAAAAAGATCGCTTACAAATCATAAGCTTTGCTGATGAAGCTAAAGCAGAAGCAGCATTGTTAGCTGAACAGAATGGCATAGAATTTCCCGTATTAACTAATGGAAAATTACTAGGCGAAGCAGCATATGGCATAGAATTAGGCTATCCTAGATTGTTTGCAATTGATGCCGAAGGAAAAGTTACAACAGTTATTCCACAAGCGGCTTTGGACGGAAAGTCCGACATTTACCTGCAGTTAAAAGATTTACTGGATAAGGTAGCAAATCGATAGAATTAACTTTCAATTTTTATAATTTTTATAACATTTTTCAATTGGTCTTGAAATTGTGAATGTCTACATTTGTACTTGTTAAATAAAACAGATTGCACTTTATAATTGTGGTTAAAATTCAGTAATTATTCAAAGAGAGTCTAGGAGAAAAGCACATACATGGCCTTAGCCCTGGAGAGCATTTTCGACGAAGAGTATCGAAGAATAAAACTTAATTTTTCCGCCATTATAGGGTTCAATCTGTATAAAATAAAGAACGTATGAGATATTTAATGTTATTGATCGTTTGTGCATTCGCATTTTCATTGAATGCCCAAGATGAAAAACCTAGATTTCCTAAAGTGGATGCAAGTACAATGGATATGTTGTATTTTCCACAGAAAGTAGGATATAGGAATTATTTAAGCGGTGATGAAAGAACCTTAGAGCCTAAAGCGAGAATCGTTTATAGTAGACCGCTTAAGAAAGGAAGGCCAATTTTCGGTGATCTTGTGCCCTATGGAAAGACATGGAGAATGGGAGCTAACGAAGCTTCTGTAATTACTTTCTATCAGACTGTTTCTATTGGTGATTACATCGTTTCACCTGGGGAATATACAATGTCAGCTGATGTGAATAGAGACAAGTGGACAATTCATTTTAGTGAGCAAAAAGGAATATGGGGCTCCGCTAATATTGATGAATCAATGCGTATTGCTTCTATCACGGTTCCTGTTTCGACTAGTAAGACTTCTCTTGAGGCTTTCTCCATGGGATTTCGCGAAATAAATGACCAATTAATACACTTAATCGTGCAATGGGATAAAACATTAGTGGAGGTTCCACTAGGATTAAACCCACCTGTTTTTGCCTCACTTGACAAGTCACCTATGGATCAATTGACCTATCCTGCAAAAGCCGCGTACGTTAACTATCTAAAAGGAGATGAAGTCAATATAAAGCCTAAGATGATTCTGCTTTATAGTAGACCGTATAAAAAGGGAAGAGATGTTTTTGGTGATATGCATCCTTCAGGAATGTGGAGATTAGGAGCTAATCAATCGACTGAAGTCACTTTTATGCAAGATGTGAAAGTAAATGGAGAAATGCTAAAAGCAGGGAAATATGTGATTTTTGCGGATATCAAAGATGGAAGTTGGGATTTAATTTTTAGTAAAGATTATCCTTCAGCTGGCCCTTTCGATAGGGATGAATCCAAAGATAGACTTCGTACTAATGTGAAAACAAATATGCTAGATGCAGTGTTGGAGAATTTTACGATTGTCGTTGAAGAAAAGGAAAACGACTTGATACATCTTGTTTTCGCTTGGGACAAAACGATCGTAGAATTACCGATTCAGTTTTAATACAGCCTTTACATTTCAGATTATACTTTATAATTTTTCCGCCATTATATGGTTCAAGTTGTATTGCAAGCTTATTTTATTTCAGAAACCATAACAATTGAAAGCAGCACTTATTAAAATTTACATTAGGCTAATAGGAATATGGTTGAATTTCTTAGCCATCATACGCCCTTCTTATGCTGCCAAAAAAGGTTTTGAATTATTCTGCAAACCTCAGCGAATTAAGTTAACAGAAAGGCAAAAAGAGTTTTTGAGGACAGCTGAATTAAGCACAATGGAAAGTGCTGATTATCCTGATATACAAGTTTATAAATGGGGCAGTGGCTCGAAAAAAGTCCTATTGCTTCATGGATGGCAATCACATAGTTTTCGTTGGATAAAGTATATCTTCCAATTGAAAAAACTTGACTACACGATTTATGCTTTTGATGCACCCGCTTCGGGATATTCCAAAGGGAAAATATTGAATATCCCTCACTACGGCGAAGTTCTCCATGAATTCCTGAATCAACACGGAAAAATCAACTATGCTGTCGGACATTCTCTAGGTGCATTTGCGATTTTTTATTACCTGAAGGATTTTAATAAAAAAGCGTTTGATAAAGTAGTAAGTATCGCATGTCCTGGTAAAGCTATTGACTTTATCGATCTATATGTTGATGCACTGAGACTCAATAAAAGAACTATAAAACTCATACTCGAAGAATTTGTCTCTTTATATAAAGATCCTTCATATTATGATCTCGTTAATTTCACAGCTGACATAAATGTCGATGGTATGTTTATTCACGATAAAAATGATAAAGAAGTCCCATTCGAATATACTAAAGTACTTGAGAAAAATTGGCCACAAGCAAAACATCTTTATACAGAAGGTTTAGGTCATAAAATGAGATCGCCTCAAGTAGTTGACGCTGTGATTCAGTATTTGGAAGGTAAAAGTTAAGAGCTCAATCACGTAAACATTTTACTCGCACTTACGAATCACAAAATCACCATAGATCGTCTTCTCATATAAAAGGATACTCCGTCCAAAAAGCCTTCAGCCCCTTGTTTTCATCATAAGATTTCATTTATTATTTAAAGCACGAAAGCACCTTGGATAGATGTGGATTAAAAGAAAACATCCATAAAAAAAGGAAAGAAACCTGAATGGTTTCTTTCCTTTTTTATTCAATCTCATTATAATTAATTGTCTATTGAACAACTAATTGCAATGCATTTTTACCCTTTTCATTCTGAACAACTACATTGTAAATTCCTGTTGGAAGAATGTAATTATTGAAGTTGTAAGTATTTCCATTAAACGTATCAGTGAATACTTGCTTACCCATTTGATCTGTAATCATAAGTTGGGCAGAAGAATTGTCATTGTCTTCTATCGTTATCTTTGTAAAGCTAGCCATAGGGTTTGGAGAAACCTGAACGTCTAGAAGCTCTTCTTCAACAACAAAACTTACTGGTGCAAATGGATCACTCCATTTAGGATTAGTTTTGAAAGATTCGTCTGTTAATGTAAGTAAGAATGCTTTTAATTGCACTTTCTCTGCAGTTGTAAAACCAAATCCTCCTTCAGGAATAAAGAATCCTGACCATTCATTGGACTGAACATCATCAGAATAAAAATCAATTACATCACTTAGAGTTTCTAAACTACCATCATGCATATATGGTGCAGTAAGTTCTATATTCCTAAGACTTGTAATTTTAAATAATCCATCCATTCCTGGTAACCAATCGCCTGCTCCTAAATCGGAACTTACTGCCTCAAGGCCATTGTTAAAAATAAAAGGAAAAATCGTAATTATTTCTTCTGTCGGTATATCATCTCCGAAAAAGAATTCACCACCGGAATGACATGTTGCACAATTCATAGTAAATAGTTCTTGTCCAGCTAATTCATCATCAGTGAAACCTGCAAAACCATTATCCGCTTCAATATCAAATCTTGAATTAAAAGTAACCATTGAACCAATGAAATTACCCAATGCTTGTATAATTCTATCTTCATCTATCATAGAGTCTCCAAAAGCATTTTCAAATAATTCAGGATAATAATCCGTATTATTCATTTTGATAACCACTTCATCAATATCAGCACCAATTTCATTTTCATCTTTGAAAGGGATGTCAAGCATATCTTCAAGATTAGAGAATTCCATATCCCAGAAAAAGCCAGTTTTTCCTTCCCAAGAAAGGTCATTAAGTGCCATAGAGTTTCTTGTTGTTAAACTAGATATTCCTTGGCTAAACTGTGTGTTTTCTGCAAAAGAGAATTCTTGGCTGTGACAACTTGCACAACTTAAGTTTTCCAGTGCAGATAATTTTTCATCATAAAATAAAACTCTACCAAGTGTTGAAATATCATCATCGACAAAGTCTAAAACGGTTGTGTCAGTAGGGTGACCTTCATATCCTGTAGGAATATCATCGTCAAATACATGTTGAGGGAATTCAATGTCTGAGTATTCATAAGGTGTTTCAGGCAGATTAGGCGCATCATTCATAAAAGTAAAGACAACCTTTTTCTGTGAAGTATTAAAACTAATACTCATGAATCCAACAAAAAGGAGAATAACAAAAGAGGTAATAAGTGTATTTTTTTTCATAACAGTGGTTTATATTTTTAGTAAATATAATGATTTTACATTTCTATGACAAATCTATGACAAATTAATTGCTGTCTATGCTGCGTGTTTTTGAAAAAAAAATATGTTTTATTGTCTTAATAATCAACAAATAACAAATATATATACGCGAATTCATTTCTATTTGTTGACTTTGAGCCCTAAAGAATTATTTTTTAAACCTTTACTTTAATTTTACCTTTATCTAAGAAATCCTATATTGTTGTCATGAAATACATACTTAAAAACACAATAAATATTATACTCACAATTTTGGGCTGTATGGTGTTTTTAGTTCCTTCATTGAATGCACAGTTTTGTTATAAAGATATATTAGCTGGAAAGGACAAAGTAGTTATTCCATTTGAATATGTAGAGGGGTTTATAGTCATGGATGTTGCGTTGAATAATGCTTTGCCATTGAGTTTTATATTTGATACAGGAGCTGAGAATACCGTTTTGCTAGAGAAGTTTTATGCAAAACTAATGGGTCTCAAAATGGACGAAGAAATCAAGGTGATTGGCGCTGACAAAAGTGTTCTTAATACGGCTTATATTTCTCGCCGAGTTCCATTAAGCTTTATGCTAGGCGGTTCATTTATTACGGATATTTTAGTTTTAGAAAAGCATTCCATCGATTTTAATAATATAATTGGTCGTTCAATTGATGGGATTTTAGGTGGAAATATTCTCTTAGGTGCAGTTGTAGAAATCGATTACCGTCGACAAGTCGTGATTTTTCATGATTCGGAAACTTATGAAAAGCCAACCAATTTTTACAAAGAAAAAATTCAAGTCTCAGATCAAAGGCCATATATAACATCAAGAGTTTCTATAGAAGGTAAACCAAGTGTAGATTTGAAAATGTTGATGGATACAGGTGCTGGCTTACATTTTTTGTTGGAGGAAGATTCTCATCCTACGATTATGATGCCTGATTCTGTATTGGATGGTCGAATAGGATCTGGTCTAGGTGGTAATCTTGGTGGATTTTTAGGAAATGTTGCAGAGTTTGATTTACTGAATGATGAATTCAGGAATATACCAGTGTATTTTCACAGAAAAGATACATCATATCTTGCTTTATTACTAGACAAGCAAAGAAATGGTATAATAGGTAATATTTATTGGCAAAATTTCAAACTTGTATTGGACTATTCATCACAAACACTCTATATGAAGCCGTATAGAAGAAAATTGAAAAAGTTTAGATTTAATAAAAGCGGATTAGTGATTTTCGCCGTTGGTAGAGATTTTGAGGAATTCATTATTAAACATGTAACACCAGGATCACCAGCCGATGAGGCAGGCCTTCAATCTGGAGATATCGTAAAGTCTTTTAATAAGATACCTATTTCCTATTTATCACTTGGGCAAGTAAATAAAAGGTTGAGTGGGAATGAAGGAGATAAAATTAAGATAAAAATTCTCAGAAAAGGTGAAAAGATAAAATACGAGTTTAGACTAAAAAGCAGGAAAATTAAAGTGCGTTAATTTTTTGGGCTCGAGCCCAAAAAATAATATTAAAATCAGTCTTTTAATAAGTATGGTAAATAAGCATTCTAAACTGTTGTAAAATATATAATTTAGACTATATTTTTAGTCGTAAGAAATGAATAGAAATAATGTCTTGTTAGATTGAATAAAAATGACTACTTTTGCGGTCCAATTATTTTAACAAAATTAGTTAATCATGTTTGCAATAGTATCAATAGCTGGTCAGCAGTTTAAAGTTGAGGAAGGTCAGGAGATTTTCGTCCACCAGTTAGATGCGGAGAAAGACTCGACAGTTAAGTTTGACGAGGTACATCTTATTGGTGATGGAGATAAGGTTCAAGTAGGAACGCCCACACTAAGTGCATCAGTATCTGCTACGGTTTTAGGAAACCAGAAAGGTGACAAAGTAATCGTTTTCAAGAAGAAAAGAAGAAAAGGTTACAAAGTAAAAAATGGTCACAGACAATCATTTACAAAAATTAAAATCGACTCAATTACTGCGTAAGCTTCTTAGTTTACCTTATTATATCATTCTAAAAGACAAAAATTATGGCACATAAAAAAGGTGTAGGTAGTACGGATAATGGAAGAGACAGTAATAGTAAAAGACTCGGAATAAAATTATTTGGTGGTCAAGCTGCAATTGCTGGTAACATTCTTGTAAGACAAAGAGGTACTAAGTACCACCCTGGTGAAAACGTATACATGGGAAAAGATCACACTATTCATGCGAAAGTTGATGGTGTAGTGAATTTTTCTAGAGGTATGAAAGATAGAGTATTTATTAATATTCTACCTACTGGAGCAGCTCCAGTAGCCAAGGCAAAAGCAGCTCCAAAGGCAGCGCCTGCAAAAGCACAAGAAGAAGAATAAAAATTCTTTTTATAACATAAAAATAAGGGTTGTTTCGTTTTTACGATGCAACCCTTATTTGTTTTACATGCTTTTTTTCGTATCTTTATTTTGAAGCACCAATACAAAAAGGTCTATTTTAGTTACAAAAATTTAAAATATGATGCTACCATTTAGAGTAATTGTTGAAAAATCGGTCTTCGGCGTTTGTAGTCGATTAGCTAAACAAATGGGTGTAAGAACAGCTCGAGTTAGGCTGTATTTCATTTATATTACTTTTCTTACACTTGGTAGTCCTTTAGTCGTTTATTTCTTCGCAGCCTTTTGGTTGAATGTAAAAAAGTATATTCGTAACGGCAGAAATTGGTTGATGGATTGATATTTGAACAAGTAAAAAGATTCGCCCATGCAGAAAAGTCCAACACTCTTTTTATTTTCCATCCTATTTTCAGTATCTATCAATTCCCAAAATATAGACCTAGATGATTTCTATCTGGATTCTACTTCAGTCATAATAAGAAATTCTGAGAATTTATCTTCAAGTGGTACAAAGTATTATTATGATGAAGAATTTAAATTAATTCTTGAAGATGACGGAGATGGAGGATGGCATCATGAGTACACTTATTATAATAACAAGATTACTCAGACAGACTTTGATCCAAATAATGAACCATCAACTCGTAAAATAGCCACGTATAATGATGATGGATTGCTGATCATGTATGAATATTTTAACTTGCATGATGCACTACCTGGTCTTTTATACGTTGACAGTTTATCTTATAATGATCATAATCAACTAACGCAAAAATATAAGACACGAACGAATTCAAGTGGTCCATATCATAGTGAGATTATTTTGAATGAATACGATGAGATGAATAGACTTTCTACACGCTATTATTACAAAACTATAAATTCAGGAAGTGTACTTTTTGATCACACATTAGAGTATTTCTACGATGAAAAAGATAGACTAATAAGAATCGTTAAAAATACACATAGAGACATTAATTTTTATCAAATAGTTTCTGAATGGTTTTATTCTGAATCAACTCTTGATTCTACAAATGTTAGTACGTATTTTAACGATGGAACGGTAAGTGTAGAGTCAGAATTTTATGAGTATTTCGAAGATTACTACGCTGTCAATAGATACAATAAAACGATAATTAATAGTGTTTTGGAAATAGGAGATGTTTACCAGGTCGAAGAACGATATCCTGGGAATAGTTTGTTTTACCCATATCGCCTAGAGAGACAGTTTAATCGTAATTTTGCAGGTAATATACTGTTTAATAGTCAGACCCTATATACAGACATATTATCAGAAGATGGGAATCAATTCACATATGTTGAGGCTGAAAATGATGTGATTAGTGGATTGCATGCTAAGACTTATATATATAAGAGAAAGGCCCCATTTGAAGAAATCGAAAAAGATTCTGGAGACGAAAACCATACGGTACTTTTTCCGAATCCTGTTTCCGTTAGTATGCCTTTAAAAATGAAAAGTAACCAAGAAATTGATCATATTCTTTTATTCGACAACATGGGAAAATTAGTTATAAAATTGGAAGAAATAGGGACTATGTTTTCTGCACCTGACGTTCCTGGACTTTATTTTCTACAGATTCATTTTAAGGAAGTTGAATTGGACCCAGAAATCCATAAAATAATTGTTGCCAACTAGCTAAATTCCCTTTTATATTTTGAAATCCATAATCAAAAACATTCTTGTTGGAGTAATTCTTGCTGCAATCACAATAGTTATTCATACCTATCTCACGGAAGAAAAAGCCCACGAATTTTCATCTATTTTACTTATTATTATTGGTTCTATTTATTTTGGATTTGCATTAGTAAGTAATCATAAACGTGCAAAAATAATTGAAATCACTGTAGCTGTTATATTTGTGATTATCGGTTTTGTAGGATTATGGATTTCACCTTGGTTTATTGTAGTAGCAATGTTTTTACATGGTCTATGGGATATATTACATCACAATAAAAATTTACCTTTGGCTAAAATACCATCTTGGTACATACCGTTTTGTGCTTCATATGATTGGATTATGGCTGTTTATTTGACTATTATTATGCTAAAATGAAAAATCTTTTTCCATATATAAAGACTTCATTTGACTTTTCTCAAGCTGAAACGGATCAGATTATTTCTTGTTTCGAATTAATGGAAGTTAAGAAGAAAGACTTTTTTCTAAAATCAGGTCAGTTCTGCAAGCATGTTGCTTTTGTAGAAAAAGGCAGTTTTATCTATTTTCAAAATATAGATGGTGAAGAAAAGATTTGTGATTTTGCTTTTGAAAATGATTGGGTTACTTATTACAAAAGCCTTTTAGGTAATATTCCAGCTGACATCAATATAAGAGCACTAGAGGATAGTGAAATTTATCTGCTTGATATGGCAAAAATGAAAGAACTGAGCACCACACTTCCTAAAGTTCTGACTATGCGTTCGACAATGGCTGAGCAATATTTTACAAAATCAGCCCAACGAGCAACCGATCTCACAACACTTGATGCTAAAGGTAGGTATAATGCGCTTTTGGAAGAAATTCCGTTTATTCATAATAGAGTGCCACAATATTATATTGCTAGTTACCTCGGAATAAAACCACAATCTCTAAGCAGAATCCGCGCTCAAAAATAAACTAAACTTTTTTCATTTATTAACCTATGTGAATGAAAAGAAAAGTGATGAAATAGAAATTTGTATCATAATCAAAAAATAAAATTATGTTACATTTTCAAACAAATTCTAGATTTACATCAACACACATCACACGAATATTTTTTATTCTAATCTTCGGTATATTAGCATGGACTTCATATGGGCAAAGCGAGAATACTGACAGAAATTACAATCAACTTATTTACTTTGAAGCTGATCCATTAGCATATATAAATAAAGGTTATTCGTTACATTTAGGTTATGAAAATAGGGGATATAGATTTGACTTAACACGTGTCAAAGTTGATTTTCCCTTAGCCTTTGAAGAAGGGTTTTACGGCACAGGAGCTTTCGATTTAGTAACGAATATATATGGAATAAAAGTAGATTATATCGGCAATCGAACAAACTGGACGAAGCATGCATTCGTAGGATTGGATGTCAACTATCAAAATCAAAGTTTCACGCATAGAGTATCTTTACAAGCAATGGATATGTCTGCTTTCTTTGTAGGAATAAGAGCAGGATGGGAAATCCCCATATATAAAGGATTGTATATAACACCTTGGACAGCAGTATGGCGAAATGCATGTGATACAAGCACCTTTCAAGTAGGAGAAGACGAAATTTCAACTTTGCAATGGGACTGGATAACGACGTTTCATGTGGGTTATGCGTATGAATTTTAATAAAAAGGATCATATGAAAGTTAACGCTCTAAGCT
>CAZMKA010000053.1:0-20053 GCA_964566605.1 uncultured Saprospiraceae bacterium
GAGAAAGAGAAATTAAGCAAAAAAGGTTAGCGACATTTTGGGGCTAAATTGGTATTACCCTGCATAAAACTCGTGAAGAATAATTGCTCTGTTCGGTATTCTTAGCAGTATAAACTTTTGTATTTCATACTTCCCAAATTTGCTTTTACCCACCCGCAATAATCACAAATTTCGGCCATGTTGCTGCTCGAACAGTTATTTCGGGCAATTTCTTTCAAAAAAAACTCTACACTGGTGGGAGTTTGCACGGCAGTGCAAAATATATGACCAACCGATTTCAATTTTGAACGGCAGTGCAAAATAGGGTGATGACCGACCGTTTCTAATTTTATACGGCAGTGCAAAATAGATGACCAACCGTTTTCAATTTTGGACGGCAGTTCAAAATAGGGAGGGAACCTCGCGCTTACCGCGAGGATGGGCTTGCCCTACATATAAAAGTAAAAGGCAGTATAGATCACCGCGAGGATGGGCTGGCTTGGTTTACACCCTTTCATTAAATATTTCGATCTATTTACCCTGTGAATTCCCTTCGAGAATGCAGCAAATAAAAAAAGACCACCTCTTTCGAAGTAGTCTTTTTTCTAGTGGGCGATACAAGATTCGAACTTGTGACCCCTTGGGTGTAAACCAAGTGCTCTGAACCAGCTGAGCTAATCGCCCGAACTTTAACGGAGCGCAAATATACTTTTCTTAAAAAGAGTTGCAAATATTTTTAATATTTTTTTTAAAAAATTAAAATACTTTACTCATTCCTTTACCATTTCTAACATAACTTTACTCTTAATGGAAGGTAAACTAGATATACATAAACTCGAATCACTAGCTTATAATCTTGAAGGTAATCTCCTCTTCGACAACACTTCCAAAATCCTTTACGCAACCGACGCCTCAGTATATCGTGAACAACCTCTAGCCGTAGCTATACCAGTTCATTCAAATGACATTACAAAGCTTGTGAAATTCGCCTCGGCAAATAAAATCAGCCTTATTCCTAGAGGGGCCGGGACCTCTCTCGCTGGTCAGTGTGTAGGAAACGGTTTAGTCGTTGATGTGTCTCAAATGAATGAAATTCTTTCTTTTGATAAAGAAAATAAGACAATTATCGTCCAACCAGGAATTATTCGAGACGAACTAAATCGATTCCTAAAACCTCATAATCTATTTTTCTCACCGATTACTTCAACCGCTAATCGAGCAACAATAGGTGGAATGGTCGGTAACAACTCTAGTGGAACAACCTCTATAAAATACGGTGTAACTCGGGATAAAATCACTTCCCTTAAGATGATTATGCATGACGGCAGCCTCATTCACTTCGGTCCACTGTCCAAAGATGCTTTTCTCAAAAAATTGCAACTCCCTACCATAGAAGGTGATATATATCGATTCTTCAAAAATAAACTGACTCTCGAAATCCAAGATCTTATCACAAAGGAATTTCCCGACGCTTCAATTCATCGAAGAAACACTGGATATGCTGTAGATGAAATACTTAATACTTCCGTTTTCACAGCTACCGATAAATCATTCAATCTTTCAAAATTAATAGCTGGTTCAGAGGGAACTCTTGGTTTTATTACAGAAATAGAAATTGAGCTGGATGACGTCCAACCTCCTATCGTTTCAGTAGTTGCCACTCATTTCGATTCAGTAAAAGATGCATTAATAAGTACGAAAATCGCCATGAAACACGAACCATTCAAGTGTGAATTGATGGATAAAATCATACTTGATTGTACGAAAGATAATAAAGAACAAATAGCTAATCGTTTCTTTATTTCGGGTGACCCCAAAGCTGTTCTAATGGTAGAATTTAGAAATCATTCTAAAGATGAATTAGAATCTCAAGTAGCGAATTACATTCGGGCTATTGATAAAGAAAATCTTGCATTTCATCATTCCCAAATTCATGGTTCACAAACTTCCAAAGTATGGACCTTAAGAAGTGCAGGTCTTGGATTGTTGGCTAATATTCCTGGGGACAAAAAAGCTGTAGCTTGTGTAGAAGATACCGCGGTTAAAGTCGATGACCTACCTGCATACATCGACGATTTTACTGCATTATTGAAAAAATACGATCAAGAAGCGGTTTACTATGCTCACGCTGGTGCAGGTGAAATTCACCTTCGTCCTATCTTGAATTTGAAAGATGAAAAAGATAAAGAACTCTTTTACAAAATCACAAAAGAAACAGCTGAACTCGTTAAAAAATATAAGGGTTCTCTAAGCGGCGAACACGGTGATGGTAGAGTAAGAGCACCGTTTATACCACATATGGTAGGTCCCGATATTTATCAATTATTCGTAGATATTAAACATACATTCGACCCGAATAATATTTTTAATGCGGGCAAAATCGTAAACGCAAAATCTATAACTGAAAATCTTCGAACCGAATACAAAACTCCTAGTCCCACAAAAACTACTTACAATTTCAAGCCTGAAGGTGGCTTTCTTCGTGCTATTGAAAAGTGTAACGGCTCAGGAGATTGCAGAAAACTACCAGAAGAAAACGGTGTAATGTGTCCTAGTTTTCACGCAACTCGTAATGAAAAAGACACGACGCGAGCACGAGCTAATATGCTCAGAGAGTACTTGATATCAGGCGAAATGAAAGTTAGTGCTGATGAAGTAAAAGATGTGCTTGATCTTTGCCTTTCGTGTAAAGCTTGTAAATCGGAATGTCCATCGGGAATAGACATGGCAGCTATGAAAGCTGAGTTTACTCAGCAACAATACGCTAAAAATGGAGCTTCGTTAAGAAATAAAGCATTTGCAAATATTGCCACGATCCATAAATTATTCCAATTTGCACCAGCCATTCATAATTTTGGGTTAACCCAAAAAAGTATTTCGAAAGGCCTGAAAAAAATGCTTGGAATTGCAGCAGAACGAAGCATACCGAAACTTCATAAATCGCTTCATCACTGGAATAAAAATAGAACTTCATCGGAATCATCAAGAAAATTACATCTCTTCATAGATGAATTCACTAACTATCTCGACACAGAAATTGGTAAAAAAGCCGTTTTATTACTCGAAGCCCTTGGATATGAAGTGATCATTTTGAAACACCCATCAAGCGGGCGAGCAGAAATCTCGAAAGGCTTTTTGGCGAAAGCCAAGAAAATCGCAGACAGTCAAATATTGTTTTGGAAAGACAAGGTAACTAGAGACATACCTTTGGTAGGAATCGAACCTTCAGCGATACTGGGATTTAGAGATGAATACCTTCGTTTAGTAGATGATTCGCTTTTGGCTGAAGCCAAAAAAATATCCGATAATACATTTACGATCGAGGAATTCTTAGCGAAACAATTCTCAGAAAAGAAGATTTCAAGAGACCTTTTTAGCAAAGAAAAGAAAAGCATACA
Organism: uncultured Saprospiraceae bacterium; assembly: GCA_964566605.1. Lineage (GTDB taxonomy): Bacteria > Bacteroidota > Bacteroidia > Chitinophagales > Saprospiraceae > JAHDFB01. Next base: position 3,378 of record CAZMKA010000053.1, read on the forward strand.
ACTCCATGTTCATTGCCATCAAAAAGCGTTGAGTAAAATAATGTATTCAGTAGAATGTCTTTCCATTCCATCACAATTTCATGTCGAACTCATACCAGCAGGGTGTTGTGGAATGGCAGGATCTTTCGGATACGAAAAAGAACATTATGATATCAGCATGAAAATTGGCGAACAAATCCTCTTTCCAGCAGTTAGAAAATCAGAAGTAGATTACGTAGTTGCAGCGGGTACAAGTTGTCGCCATCAAATACAAGATGGAGCCTCTGTAAAAAGTTATCATCCTGTTGAAATATTATACCATGCATTAGTATCTGTTAAAAAGCCATAATTCCATATATTTGCGCTCAACTTCAAAAAACCTTGAAGATAACAATCATTTTTTCATTAAATCTTAAGTTATAAACCTACTTACCAATGAAATATAACATTAACAAATTATTCCTTTTACTCCTCATATCTACAGTTATCCTATCATCATGTGTGGCAAAAAAGAAGTATTTAAGCCTAGAAATGCAACTGGAATTAAAGCAGGATGAACTTTATAAAGCAAATGCCCAGCTTGACGATTGTAATGACAAATTAAGACGAGAAAAACAAGATGTTATAACAGAAAAAGGGAATGTTGAGAAATCCAACTTGGAATTACAAGGAAGAGATCGTCAGATAGAAACATTGAGAGACCAAATCAACGACTTAAGAAATCAACGAGATCAACAAATGCAGCAAGTAGGTGATCTTGCATTGTTGTCAAAAGAAGCAAACGATAACATTACAGCTACTATTCGTCAACTTGAAACGAAAGATAAATACATAAGAATTATTCAAACTGCTCGTTCGAAGACGGATTCTATGAATCTAGCATTGGCTATCAATTTGAAAAGCCAATTATCTCAAGGTATTGCTGATCAGGATATTCGAGTTAGTGTTGACAAGACAGTTGTTTATATCAACTTGAGTGATAAATTACTTTTTGCAAGTGGAAGTTCGAAAGTAAATCTTGAAGCAAAGGATGTGATTTTTAAAATTTCACAAGTGATTAATGCAAGACCTGATTTGGAAGTAATGGTAGAAGGATTTACGGATACGAATCCTATCAAAAATACTTGTATGATTGACAATTGGGATTTAAGTGTAAAAAGAGCAACTTCTGTAATTCGTATTCTTGAACAAGATTACAACGTTGATCCCAACAGATTAATCGCTGCTGGAAGAGGTCAATATAATTCAGTTGCAACAAACGAAACAACTGAAGGACGTCAGATGAATAGAAGAACGAGAATTGTTTTACTACCAAAATTAGATCAATTCTACGATTTACTTAATCCTACAAATGTGCCAAATTAATCTTTAGATAGGTTATATAATTACGATATAACAAAGGGCTGATTTTAATTAATCAGCCCTTTGCTTTTTACATCAATACTATACACACTAAAGATTTCTCTAAGGTACTTCAGTGGCTTGTATTTTAAGTGTAGTCTTATCATGTGAAAATGCTAAAGCACCATTGGACGGATGTTATTTTGTAGTTATGAAACCTCAATAGTGCTTCATCATTTTTTTTAACTAAATAATATTCACAATAAGTCATCGTTTATGTTTAAAATGATTCTCCTATGCGACTAATATTTATTACAGCGATAAGCATGATGGGCTTTTTCCATTTGGTTGCTCCGAAAACTTCTATTAACGAAGAAGTTATAAGTTGTGAATTAAACTTAAAAATAAGTAATAATACTATTGAATCTAGGTTTATTCCTCCTGTGGGTTACTCGCGAAATATCCATAAGGGAAGTTTTCAAGAATATCTCATTTCTTTACCTCTTAAGCAATATGGAGAAAAAGTATTCACTTACAATGGAATAGAAAAACCCATGGAGAATGTATACTGCAGTGTAATCGATATGGATCTCGATCCTGTTAATCTACAACAATGTGCTGACGCCGTTATGAGATTAAGAGGAGAATATTTATATAGTAAAAAGCAATATGATAAAATACACTTCGAATATTTGTCGGACGGAAAGCCTAGGTATTTTATTGATTTTGCAAAAAGTGATACCAGCTATAAAAACTTTAGAAAGTACATGAAGGAAGTTTTTAATAGAGCGAATACGCGTTCGCTGAAAAACGAACTAGTCCCAGTGATGGATAAAAATGATATTCAGGCTGGCGATGTTTTCATTATGGCAGGAAATCCATACGGCCATGCGATACTCGTCATTGATGTAGTTGAAAACGATAAAGGAGAAAAACAATTTCTCTTGGCTCAAAGTTATATGCCAGCTCAAGACACACAAATTCTTATCAATCCATCTTGTCCCAATAATTCTCCTTGGTATAATATGAATACAACTGCTATCGAAACTCCAGAGTGGAATTTTGAATGGTCTGCATTGCACCGTTTTCCTCAAGAGAAAGCGTAGATGGTAATTTTAACTTGTATTTTCTGCGGTTAGTGACTAATACAGATTGAACCCTATAATGGCGAAAAAATTAAGTTTTATCCTTATACCATTTAGTTCATGTATAGATTAATACTATTAAAAGATAACTCAAGTATTGGAACTATAACACCTCTTTATGGCTTATAATATATCCATTGCCCTAATCAAATTCAAAACATGAGAGTTAACTATATAGGATTTTTCGATATCAGAACTTTACAGAAAGGCTATCGCTACGCTACTCCTGATAAGATATCGAATCTTAAAATAAGTGACTCTCTTATTACAGCTGACGTCAATGGAAGTCGAAACTACAAGGTAGAATTAAACTTTGAAGACAAGATTCTTAAATCATCTACATGTAATTGTCCATTGGAAAATGGAAAGTGTAAACACGCTGCTGCAATCGTTTTATACCTTGATGAACTTGAGTTAAAACGCATGACACAAAAAAAGAGTTAATCAGAATATTTCTCCGATTAACTCTTACATGTATCTTTTTTGGGCTCGAGCCCAAAAATAGAAATGGTATTAAATCTTTACAAACTTCTTAGTCATACTAGCTTCTTTCGTTTTCAGAGTAAAAGTATACGTTCCCACTGGTAAACCTTCGATATTCACCTGCGATTGAGCAGGCATAGAAGTAACTAACTTACCAGTTATATCTCTTATTTCGATTTTATCATCTGCTTGGAAATTAATTCTTGTGTTCACTTGTATGAAAGTACTTGCAGGGTTCGGATAAATATCATAAGTAAGTTCTATTTCTGTTGTATTCGAAACAGGTGCTAATTGATATTTATATACTTCATCAACTTCTACATATCCTAAATCAGGTACTTCAGTCAATCCATTTACAATATAAACTGCATTGTTCAATATGAAAGACGCAGGTGCCCATCTTGAAGTTCCAGGATGCGGTGGTAATTCCAACCAAGAATCCGTCGCTGGATCATATTCCCAAAATTCTCCAGTCTCCATTGATCTATGATCTGCACCATCACCACTTAAAGCATAACCTTTTCCATTAAATGCAAACTGTGTTCCTGCAACTCTAGATTCACCCGGAATATTCGCCATAGCTTCCCATGTATCTGTCACAGAATCATAACGATTCCAGTCACTATAAATAGCCTGCCCATGCCCAAATCCTGCATAATGATAATCACCAATAGAAAATTGATACGGGTGATGTCTTACAACACCTGGATAAGTTGCTATTTGAGTCCATTCTTCAGTTAATATATCGTACATCCAAAAATCATTTCGATTACCTGTTTGACTTCCTCCCATGCCCACAATGATTTTATCATTCGTGATTGTAAATGCTGGGTGCCATCTTGGATCGCATGGACATGATGGTAATTCTTCCCATACATCAGTTACAGGATCATAAACCCATAAATCATTAAAAGCTGCACTTCCTAGTCCAAACCCAAAATATGCCTTCCCATTATATACCTCTCCTATCCCAAAACTCCTTGCCGCGCCTGGAAAATCATCTTTTTGTGTCCACGTATCTGTAACAGGATCATATGAATAAAAAGATTTGGTACGCACATCCGTTTGATATTCCGTACCAGTTACTATATATCCAATATCATTTATCCCAAAACCAAAACTGTGATGGGATCGGAAATCGTCAGGCATAGAAGATACTTGAGTCCATTCTTGCGCAGAAAGAGAAACAAGAAATAAGCAGCATAAAATAGTAGAAAGAATTTGTCGCATATATTTTTAACTTTTGATTTTGTTAAAGTTGATCAGAATATAAATCACATAATCGTGTTATGTGTTTAAATACTCCTCAATTTGAAAGTACAAAGTTAATCGCTTATAAATTTTATATTATCATCCAGCCGACAATTGAAGATTTTCTAGTATTTAATTTATTGAATAAGGAATAGAATCCTGTTTCCATTCATAATTCTTATTTATTTCAAGATTGTAAGCTTTTGAAACAGATAAAGAATCTAGGCATGGCCAATCAACTACCACACTATCTATTTTTCTATATTCTGCTAATCCTTGATGTATTTTTAATGGGTTTGCCCCAAAAGACCCTCCTGTAGAAACACTTTGACAGAAGCTAGTATTTTCTTCGCCCTTGGAAACATAAAATCGAATTTTAGCACCTATTGCTGAACTATTAGCGCGTGTTCCTTTTAATTTAATACCAATCCAGTTATTACTATTACCAGGATTTTCAAACAACATATCTTGGAAAACATCACTTTCCACAGCACCTCCTACTTGATGGAAAATATCCAAATCTCCATCATTATCATAATCTCCAAATGTAACTCCATGGCCTTTTTGAATTTGTCCAAAGCCACCAGCGCGAGTGACTTCTTCATAAGTTCCATTCCTATAAACAAACATCCTATTCGGGATAGTTGCCCATATATTAAACTCTCCTGTTCCGCAATAAAAATCAGGATATCCATTATTAGTGATATCACCAAAATTGCCTCCCATCGTGTAAAGTAGTTTATTTAAACCTAGTTCTTCTGTCACATCTTTAAATGTATTATCTCCTTGGTTTTCGTAGACTTTGGGAAAAGCTTCAGAATGCGCTTCACCTTTCATCTCTTTTACAATGTTATCACATATCAAATGAGCATTTGTGTTGTCATAAGCACTGACAAAAATATCATCTTTCCCATCTTGATTATAATCCCAAAACCAACATGTAAAACTATATTTCGGATCGCTAATGCCAGCAGTTTCTCCTATTTCTTGAAAAGAAATTTCACCTGTAGTTCCAGTTGTGTTCAAGAGTAGTAAATTGGCTTGCCCATATCTCGAAATAAATAAATCTGGATACCTATCGTTATTTATATCTCCCCACACTGCTCCTTTTACATATCCAAGTGGCTTGGACAAGGAAGGGCTTTTAGTGAAATTAGCTTTTCCGTCATTTATATGTAGATAAGAAGTATTCTTGTCCTGCGTACTTTCATTTCCCTCGAAAAGGTCAAGATCACCATCCAAATCAATGTCAGCAGCAGCCACACTTCCCGTGGGATGCTCGGACCATAATCCACTCTGCTTGGTTTCATCCGAAAAACAAAAATCGCCATTATTCAATAAAAGCGAATTTGGTATATGTCCGTTATTACTTAACCAAGCACCACGGGCAATGAATACATCTACTAAGCCATCATTATTAAAATCACCATGAATATGATTTAATCCACCTCGAAGATCACCTATAACCGATTGGTCACTTTTACTAACAAAAGAATTATTCTTATTCGCGTATATATTCGTAGGATCCGAGAGTCCATAACTTGATGAAAAGATATCGAGAAGTCCGTCGTTATTAAAATCTTCTAGAGCTCCTCCTCCTGCGTGATTGTGATTATGAAGTCCTTTGGATGAAGCCACGTTTTCAAATCGAGGAAAATTATCTGCTGACCCATAAGCTTCTAATGGTAAAACAAAGGCTTCTTCCATGTCTTCAGGATGTTTTTCAAGTGCCATTCCTGTAATATTATAGAACCATATTGATTGATAATCCGCGGGATTAAATGCTAAGAGTTTTTCATAAATGTCAAATGCCTTTTTAGTAGACTTATTCTTTTTATGAATGCCATCTCCTTGCAACGGAATGATACATGCACTGTTACCACTATGTGCTATACAATTATCTTGTTCAGCTTGTCTTATGTTAGCTAAAGCTAGAATTCTGTACGCGGCAGCTGTAGTATTAGTAAAGGTGCCTGTTAACTTATACTTTTCTAAAAAAGCTTCAATCTCATTTATTGCTTTTAAATTTTCACCTTTCAACACAAGCATTAAAGTATAATCAAGTAATGAAGAATATGCTCTATGAAAAGGCATACCTTTTATGTTGTTAGTTGCTTCAAATTGATTTTTTGTTTGATACAGCAAACGATCCGTATAATATGGATAAGCTGATTCTTTTTTGGCTACTTCACTTATAGAATCAAGAAATTGAGGGACTACTATTTCCGATGCACATGTGTAATTACTCTTATTATCAGAGCATGAATTCATCCCAATGAATATTAGCATAACCAGAGTGAATGCAAGACTTCTATTCATTCTTAGCATATACTTTAATAGGACCTTCATTTGTTATAAAGTGAATATGTTTTTGTCCTTTATTTTCTAATACTTCAACATGTCTTGTTTCATATGGAACGTAAATTCCTGACTGTGAATAAGAGAGTTTTTCAAAATTCCCCTTTCCATCATTTTGCATTACAAAACCAAAACAAGCATCATTTCGAGGAGTCTCCACTTCCGCTTCATATAGATTTCCACCAGCGACAAGATCAAGATCTCCGTCTGAATCATAATCTATAACTGCAAAATCATTAATAGATGATTCTTGGAAAGTAAGAGGTAATGGTTTCAAGTTAAAAGATAATCCACCTGTATTTTCAAGGTAAGCGTTAGAAAACAAATCAATAGAATAATGCGTCGCTTCTTTCAGTTTGCTTTCCTGATATATATCGGATAATTCAGCTTTCGCAAACGCATCATAAGTCGTGAACTTCCTCTTAAGACTAGGAATTTGCTCCGACGAACATTGTTTTCCACGTACGGGAAATTCCTGTCCGTCTTGCTCATAACTAAGTACAACATCTTGGCGTCCATTTTCATCAAAATCGGAAGCATAGATATCAAAGCTATTTTCTTCATCAACCTTATATTTATAATTTTCACCTAGATTCCCAAGAATAATATCAAGATCACCATCACCATCGAAATCTCCTGCCACACAAGAATTCCACCAACCTTGAGAATTCTTGATTTCCTTTTTGGATTCATACTTGTTACCATTAAACTCCATAATAGTTATGTCCATCCATTCTCCTACGATTAAGATATCAGCATCTTCATCACCATCCATATCCCTCCACACCATATCAGTAACCATTCCTATTTCCTTCAAGTCTGGAGCTATATTTTCTGTTACATCTTTGAACTGAACATTCCCATTAGCAGACAGATTCTCTAGCAGTAAAGAAGATTCAGGATTTGGGTATGAACCCGGAACCTGACGTCCCGCAACTAATAGATCCATCTTCCCATCTTTATTAAAATCTGCAGCACACACTTTTCCTGAACTCACGTAAAATTCAGGCAAAGCATCTTTATTTTCTATAAATTCCAATCCATCATTAATGTACAATCTATCTCGATAATATTGATCTCCACTTTGCATTTCGTTCCCGCCTGAAGATACATATAAATCCATATCACCATCATTGTCAACATCAAGGAAAAGAGCATTCGTATCCTCATGATCACTAGAAGGTATTACTTGAGTCGAATTCGTTGAACTAAGAAACAGACTTCCATCATGACCTTTTGAACCCCCTACGTAAAAGTCTTCTATTCCATCACCATCCAAATCAAGCGATGCAAAGGAAGGTCCCATATGACTCATTTTATGCGGAAGAAGGATTTCTCTTTTGAAGTCATCGTACTCGTTTTCTATATGTTTGTATTCTTTTAAATTGTCTTTAATAATCTCTGTGAAAAGTGCTCTAGGATTTTTCTCCGATGAACCAGTTGAACTTGCATCATTGTAATCAAATATCAGTCGTTTATCAGTGATAGATTTTATTTCTTGTTTCCCATCATGCCAAGTAACTTTAGCTTGTTTTATACTTTTTTGGGCTCCGAGCCCAAAATGCAATACAGGATCAATCGATGATTGAAAACCTCTTACGAGTGTTTGATCTTTCATAATAATTCCATCACCGCCTAGTAATTCTACGCGTGCTCCTATGCCGTGAACATTTTTTTCAGGTCCTTTCAATCGCACTTGTAAAGTGTTATCATTACCTATTTCTGCTGAAAGATTTTTAAATATAGAAGCTGTAGAATCGATATTATTAACGATAATTTCTAAATCACCATCATTATCTAAATCGGCATATGCAGCTCCGTTCGAAAAACCTTCATAGTGTAATCCCCACTCATCGTTGCTCTTTTCAAATCTTTCTCCATCGATATTTTTGAAGATGAAATTATCTATTTTATGAGATGGCATCCTGTCCAAAAGTTCAGGAATTCCGAGTTCCTTATATTTAACTTTCAAACTAATATCCACTCTTTCCAACCACTTAAAGTAATCTTTATTATTGATGTCTTTTTTTGTCCCATTCGTAATGAACAAGTCATCATAACCGTCATTATCATAATCACTAAATATACATGCCCAACTCCAATCCGTTTTATCAAGTCCACTAATCTTTGCTGTCTCTCCATAGAATGGATTACCATTTTCTTTTACCCCTTTATTTGTTTGAAGTGCATTATACATGTATTGATAACCAAAATCATAGGCAACCATATTACGAAATCCTTGAATATCCATACTCGCCATATTAGCTTTTGATCGGTAATTATCTGCAGCTGCCATATCAAGCTGAAAAATATCTAGAAGTCCATCTCTATTATAATCTGCAGCATCAATACCCATCCCGTAAAAAGCTGTATGCATCATAGATTCATTAACATGGTTGGTAAACGTTCCATCTCCATTATTGATAAAGAATCTATCGGGAGAATGAAAGTCATTAGAAACATATAAATCTGGCCAACCATCGTTATTGAAATCATTCGAAATTAAACCGATTGTTAATCCGAACTGATAGATGCCAGCTTCTTTGGACACATCCGTAAACGTCCCATCTCCATTATTTCGATACAAATGATCACTTTCTTCATCAGAGAAATTTTGCATTTTTCGAATATAATTTATAGTGGTATAGTTAAAAGGAGTAGGCTCATAATTACCAACATATAAATCTAGATCACCGTCTCTATCGTAATCGAAAAAGACGGATTGAATAGTATTTCCAGCATCTGCAATTCCATATTGTTCTGCTTGATTTTCAAAAACTGGAATACCGTTTTCATCAAGTCCCTGGTTAACGAAAAGCAGGTTACTTCTATCTTTCCACTTGCCAGCTACTGATACATATAGATCATCTTTTCCGTCATGGTTAATATCTACCATTGTAGCTCCAGTCATCCATTGCCCATCACCTTGAATACCTGCAATTGATCCTACTTCTTTGAACGCTAAGTCGCCTTGATTTAGATATAAATGGTTATCGACCATATTGCCCGTAAAGAAAAGATCAGCCTTATCATCTTGATTAAAATCACCTATCGCTACTCCACCTCCCATGTAGTAATATCCATAAGTAAAGAAGTTTATTGAGTCATTAACTTCAAGTTTATTGTTGAATGTAATTCCATTATCAGTTAACGATTGGAATATTTTATTTGATTCAGGTATAGTTGAATCCTGATTACAAGAAAAGAAGAAAATAGCTATGCTTAAAAACAGTATGATTCTATAACGTACCATAAACTAAATTGAAAATAGATTATACTTTTTGTTTAACAATTAACAGCGATATAAGTTGGTGTCAAAAGCAGGATATTAAGTTTATTCGTGGTATAAATATCATTCAAAGTTGTATAAAATAAATCAGGGAAGAAAATATAATTTCCTTCCCTGAATAAATTTTATACTATGTAAGCTTAAATCTTAGTACCCAGGGTTCTGAGTTAGATTAGGAGCTGTAAGTATTTCATTGTTTGGAATAGGGAACAATTCGTGTTTCCCTTCTACGAAACCACTGATTTCATCAGCAGCTCTACCCCAACGGATTAGATCTAAATATCTTGATCCTTCAAATGCTAATTCTAAGAAACGCTCATTTACTATTGCTTCGAATAGATCATTTCCTGAAGCTGTAACATCAGGTAATTCTGCTCTATTTCTAACCAAATTAAGATGAGTTCTTGCTGTCATTTCATCATTATTTCTGTAGTTAGCTTCTGCAGACATTAAAAGAATGTCAGCATATCTAAGCAATCTCCAATTCGTTCCATAATTTAATTGGAATACTTCAGCATTAGATTCAGTAGAGAAAGAACCGTACTTTCTTCTGATGTATCCTTCATAATCATAAACATCAGGATCACTGATTTCACCACCAGCAGCTAAGAATTCTTCTTCACTCATAAGAGTAGAAGCTCTTCTTTTAGTATCACCTGCAGCAATAAAAGCATCCCACATTTTAGGAGAAGGATAGTTAAATCCCCATCCGTTATTTAATGAATCAACGCCAGAGAAAGCTCCTTCTCTTTGACCCATTAATTGAATGTGAATATTAGATTCAGCAGCAGCACCCCATGGGTAACCATTAGCACCCCAGTCGTAACCTGCTGTAGTAACATAAACTGCTTCCATTAAAGACTCTTGACCTAGCTCTCCAGCTTCAGACCATAATACTCCGAAATCACTTTCAAGACCATATTCCTGAGAAGAAATAACGTTTCCTAATGCAGTTGCAGCAGGACCCCACTCTTCTTGGTATAAATGTGCCTTACCCAAAAGACCTTGTGCAGTACCTTTTGAAAGTCTGAACTTATCAAAAGCAGCATAAGCACTCTTAAGAGGTAAAATGTTAGCAGCTTCAGTTAAATCTTTCTCGATTTGAGCATAAACATCAGCTTTAGGTGATCTTGTTTGATTGTACTCACTAGGAGCTAATTCCGTTAAAATTAATGGAACATCACCGAATTGAGTTACTAATTCTAAGTAGAAATAACCTCTTAAAGCTTTTGCTTCAGCGATTAATCTGTTTTTGAAATCATTATCTCCTTCTACATTATTAATAACTAAATTAGCTCTGTAGATTCCATAATAATTTACTGCCCAAGCTGCTTGAACTGGTGCATTTGTTGCATCAAAAGTAAATCTATCCAAAGCTACGTAGTTTGGTTGATCACCTTCATTTGCTCCACCTGCTTGACCTTCGTCACTTGGTAAAGTTTTAACTAAATATGGACTTGACCATCCTGACCCCCATATGTTTTGGTGCCATTGTAGGATATCATATACAGCTAAAGTAGCTTGATCTGCATCCTCGTCAGTCTCATAAAATACTTCTGTAGATAGTTGGTTGTTTACTGGTACATCTAAGAAATCAGAACAAGAGTACAACAAAACTCCTAGAACGATTACAAACGATGAAATAATTAATTTTTTCATTTTTAAAATTTAATCATTAAATAATTAGAGTGATAAAGTTACACCTATAAGTGCTCTCGCAGGTATAGGATATACACCTCTATCAATTCCCAAACTTCGGTCGTCAGTTGAACCTGCTTCAGGGTCTAATCCCTGATATGAAGTGAATGTTAGAATATCATCCAAAGAGAAATAAATTCGTCCACCTTTTGTAAATTTCAATTGTTCTTGAGTGAAATTTACTCCTAGTTGAACTTGTTTAACTCTTGCATATGAACCATCAACAATCATCAAGTCGCTATTGTAAGCTAAAGCATTAGAACCATTAGCTCTGAAAAAAGTTGCATCAGTATTGTCCGGAGTCCATCTATCCTCAAAAAAGAATAGTGGCTTGTTAGTTGTTGCTCTATCTGTTCTATTATATCCTAGTAAAATATCATTTCCTTGAGTTCCCTGTAAGAAAACCATAAAATCAAACATTTTGTAATCTAGAGATAATCTAGCACCATAAATAACACTTGGGTGTGGAGTACCAATAAATGTTTGATCATCTGGTGTAATTACACCGTCACCATTTATATCTACTACCATAGGATCACCTGGTTGTACAGTTCTGTTTCCGTCAGCATCAAAAAATCCTAGTGCTTCTGCATAAGCTGTTGCTGCCGCTTCATCAGATAAGATTCCTTCAGTTTCGTATCCTCTGAAATACCAAGCTGGTAATCCTTCTTCGAATGCAGTTGCTGTCCAACCAACTCCTACACCTGTACCACCTGCGAAATCAAGATTTTCATCAAGTTCAGTAACTGTATTTCTAAGGAATGTTACGTTACCTCCTACTTCGTATCCTATTCCACCAATTTTATTTCTGTGGTTTAATTCAAGCTCTACACCTCTGTTTCTGATACTTCCTAAATTTACGATAGGAGCATTGTTTCCTACTAAATTTGGAATAATACCACCATTCAATAAATCTTTAGTTTCTTTATTGAAGTAATCAGCTGTTAATGTAAATCTATCATCGAAGAATCCTAAATCAATTCCAATATCAAATTGCTCAGAAGTTTCCCAAGTTAACTCAGTATTTGAAAGAATATTAGGAACTGCAGTAGTTTGAAATTGACCGTTTGCATCAGGATAAACACCACCGAAACCAATTGCTGATCTCCATGCTCCTTGTCCTATATTTGCAAGACTACCATTTTGTCCCCAACTAGCTCTCAACTTAGCAAAATTTAATATTCCGCTATCGTTAAAGAAGTCTTCTCTTGAGATAACCCATCCAGCTGAAACTGAAGGGAAAGTACCCCATTGGTTACCATCTGCTAATAAAGAAGATCCATCTCTTCTTACTGTTGCATTAATTATATACTTACCTGCATAATCGTAAGAAACTCTTCCAAAGAATGAAGATAATGTATTTTTCGATTCTCCTCCTGAAGAAAATCTGTTTTCTACAGCTGGTGAAGTTCCATCAATAAAACCGAAAATGTCAGACTCATTAGTTAAACCGTTCGCTCCTGCATTTACATAAGAGTTAGTAAATTCATATAATGCATTTCCTAATACAAATGAAAGATTTGATGATCCTAAATCAATATCATAGTTTGCGAAATTCTCCCACTGCCAGCTTCCATTTCTGAAAAACCCTTGATTTACAGAAGAAGTATTCGCTTGACTAGTTTGTGTAAAGTAATAAGATGGTGTCCAGTTTTGGTAATAACCATTCGTGTTATCCATTCCTATTCTTGTAGTAAGAGATAAACCTTTAGTAACGTTAGCCGTTGCAAAAGCAGAACCAAAAATTCTGTCTCCTACAAATCCACGACCGTTTGTTAATTCAAGTGCAGCAATAGGATTTACAATTTCACCATTTACAAACTCACTAAGACCATAAGTCTTACCTTCATCGTTTGTCAATATAGCATTTCCTGCATCTACTAATCCTTGAACAAATTCAGGTTCTTCACCTGTATCATAAGTTGTTGGAGTTAATGGATCCATTAAAATTGCATTCGATAGAATTCCTCCAAACTCAGAATTTTCAGAAATTCCTTGTCTTCTTGAATTTGCGTAATTTACACTTGCACCAATTTTCAACCAATCAGTAACTTGGTTATTCACGTTGGCACGTGCGGTATATCTTTGGAATCTGTCATTATCACCAGCGATGATACCATCTTGGTTAAAGTAAGATCCTTGTACATAGTAATTTAATTTACTATTTCCTCCGTTGAAAGAAACAGTATGTCTAGCTAATGGAGCTGTTTCGAATACTTCTTCAAGCCAGTTAGTACCTGTTTGACCAGCAGCATCTGAAGCTAATCTTCCTAATCCAGCTTCTTCCATGTAAATTGCATGTTGTTCAGCATTCATTAGTTCAAGGTTACCATTGTACCATTGATTTCCGTATTGAAAGTTATAAGTAACGCCACTATTTTCAGCACTACCGCTTTTAGTTGTTACAATAACAACACCGTTTGCACCATTTGCACCATAGATAGCAGCAGAAGCCGCATCTTTTAGTATCTCGATACTTTCGATTTCGTCTGGAGTAAGGAAAGAAATATCTCCTGTTCTCATTCCATCTACAATATAAAGCGGTTCCGAGTTACCATTTGAACCAGTACCTCTAATACGTACTTTAAATCCAGCTCCAGGAGATCCTGATGTAGGAGTAATCGTAACACCTGCAGTTCTTCCTTGAAGAGCAGATTGTAATTGAGGAGATGAAAATGATTGAATTTCATCAACCTCGACACTAGAAATCGCACCAGAAACTAGTGACTTTTTCTGACGTCCGTAACCAACAACAACAACTTCGTCAATAATTTCAGAAGATGACATTGAAACCATTACGTTGTCTTTACCTGTGATATCAATTCTTTGTTGACCGTATCCAGTGTAACTAACAAGTAAGTAATTTGCTCCATCAGGAACATTAATCGAGAATGAACCATCAACATCAGTTACAGTTCCAACAGATGTTCCCTCCACAAGTACCGAAGCACCAATAAGAGTTAAACCTTCTTCGTCTGAAACAGTACCTGAGACAGTACGTTGGGCCATAATATAACTGGAAAGGAAAATGGCGAATAAAAAGACACTAAGCCTCCTTAATCCGTAGTAGTATTTTTTCATATACAAAACTTTAAGTGATTTTAGTAAGAATTTAAAAATGGTTTTACGTGGTTTGTTAAGTTTAAGTTAACTGATAAATAGATTGTTAGGTAGATTTAGGTTAAACTTAAACGCATTTTAACTCGCATATATAAAAATAATATTGGTATTTACCACCTACAAAACGAAATTTAGAAAGGAAAAATGAACAATTTCACACAATAATTTCAAAAAACAGACAAAACTACTTGCATAGACAAGTTATATTTATATGAAATTCAAGGGTTTACAATAAGAATTAATCTTTTATATCTTATTGAATTTGTGTCAAAAACGACATTGTAGTGCTAAAAATCACTTCAAAAAGACCTTTAGGTCACTAATTAAATCTTGCTGTTTATTTTTAGCATACCACGTATGCAGAGGGATATTGTATGGTTCTTTTTTTGCCAACAATTTTTTGACTAATTCTTGTGCTTTTTCAGGTCTTGGACCATAAGTTTTTACAACTTGATAAGCCTCATCTAACTCTATTATTATAGGAATAGATTTACTTATGCCATCGGTAAGATGCGCATTTATAAGTTCTTCATTCTCGTCGCGATACACGAATCTAAGATCTATTTTGCCGTCACTTTCCTCTGCAATACGATTAATAACAGGGAGTATTTGCGACGCATCACCACACCAATGCTCGGTAATAACAAGCCAGTTTTTTTTATTTTGGGTTGAACCCAAAAGGCTTTTCAATTCTTCAGAAAGCTTAAACTTTCGATCAAGTCTTGACTGTCTACTCCAGTTTTGTGGGAGGTATTGTGCGTAAGGGCTTGAACCATCTTCCATTTCAGCCTCGAAAGCAGTTTTATACTTGTTGTAAGAAATAGCTTGATCAAAATATGCCTTATAATCTATTGTTGTCATTATGTTGTAAATTTAGAATAGTGTAAAACCAATCTAAGAATAATGTTTAAAAACAATTGCAATTATAATGTCTGCAAATAGACCCATTAACTTATGAGTTCTTTTAATTAAGTAAATATTACTTTTCAATATCGATTCTCCCATCTCTGATTTCCAAACTTTGGCCTGGAGTCCCAGTTGGCTGATTAAATGAGAATTCAGCTCTGAACCATTCATCGGAATTTTCAATAATGATGACTTCTTCGTTAGTAATAGCATCAATAAAGAAATTTCCACCATTTATAGCATTCATATTGTAAGAAGTTGCTTCATACATACTATCCAATGGAGGGTCAACAAATACTAGACTAAATTCACTATAATCCTCATCAGTTGATCTACCCATAGTAGCTGAAATAGAGTATTCATCACCTAATATACCATCAAAAACAACGATGTCTTTCGAAGTAAATTCAACGAGTTCACCATCGTAATCATAACTAATTGTAGAGTCATTTGAACCAATGCATGAAAAAAAGAAAATAGGAAGAAGAGCGAAGTAAATTAAAGTTTTCATTTTGAAAAATGTTGATTAAAAGAAGTAAAGCTAAGAAATGTGTGAAGAATTTATAGAGAAATTAATCATTTTACATGCTATAGAAATCTATATAATAACTAAATTAGGGTAATGTAATAGGAGTAATAAAAGAGATAACATTATTATAGATAACTCTATTTAGTAAATGGACTCTTATAAATTTATGAAATTCAAACTAAAATAACTTTAGAAATGAAAATCTAAATAAAAAATAAACGATTGTTTACTAAGCTATTATATATCTAACACAATTAGCTTCTAAAATATATTCATTTTTTTTCAACCAAAAGTGTATTATTTAAAAATGATATTGTTACATTTGCGTCGCTTTTAAAGTAAAGCTTTTGAAAATAAAGTTGGTCTGGTAGTTCAGCTGGTTATGATGAACGATTGGTCCGAAGGAATTGAATGAATGGTTTCATTCAATAAAGAGTGAACCACAAACAACGGCTTGTGGGAGTTTAGCGCAGGTATTCTAACCTGTATTTGTGCTAACATAGAAATAGAAATTAACTACTAAAAATAAAGTTGGTCTGGTAGTTCAGCTGGTTATGATGAACGATTGGTCCGAAGG